>MWDT01000036.1 GCA_002070825.1 Verrucomicrobia bacterium ADurb.Bin122 | reverse complement strand
GGGATTAGCGAGGCGCAAGTCGACGAAGCCGCCGAGGAGGCCAACCGGCGGTTCGCGCGGCTGCGCACCTCTCTGCGCTAAAGCCGGGGCCGGTCACGCCTCCCAGCGTCCATAGATGCCGCAAGGCAGGACCTTGCCATCCACCTGCACGGGCAGCCCCACCTCGCCCGCCGTGATCTCGCCGCCACGCTCGCCGAGGAGCTCGGCGAGGAGGTTGGCGACGACGGTCGGGGAGAGCCGGGCCGTGTACGCGTTGACCAGGAAAAACAGGGGACTGTCGCTGAGCACCTCGCGGCACTCGCACAACAGCGGCCAGAGGTGATCCTCCAGGCGCCACATCTCGCCGGTGCTGCCGCGACCGTATGTCGGCGGGTCCATGATGATCGCATCGTAGCGGCGCCCGCGCTTGAGCTCGCGGCGCACGAATTTCTGGCAGTCATCGACGATGTAGCGGATCGGGGCCGATTCGAGACCGCTGAGCGCGGCGTTTTCGCGGCACCATTTCACCATGCCCTCGGCGGCATCGACATGGCAGACGCTCGCGCCGGCGGCGGCTGCGGCACAACTCGCCGCGCCGGTGTAGCCGAAAAGATTGAGCACGCTCACCTCACGGCCGGCCGCACGCGCCGCCTTGATCTTCGCGCTGAACCACTCCCAGTTGACGGCCTGCTCGGGGAACAGCCCGGTGTGTTTGAAACTCGTCGGGCGGATTTTGAAGCGCAGCTTCAGGGAATCGTAATTGATGGTCCAGTGCTCGGGCAGCGGGCGCCGGTACTCCCATTTGCCGCCGCCCTCCTGACTGCGGTGGTAAAAGCCATCCCAGCCGTCCCAGCGGGCGCCGGGGGTCTTGCCATGCCGGGGCCAGAGGATCTGGGGGTCGGGGCGCACGAGGGTGTGCGCCCCCCAGCGCTCCTGCTTCATGCCGTCGCCCGTGTCGATCAACTGGTAGTCGCGCCAGCGATCGGCGACAATGAGCGAGGGGCGAAGCGTAGAGGATTGGGCCATGACGCGGCATCTCAAGATGCGCGCCCCCATACTGTCCAGCCCCGAGCCCGAGGAGTAATTATGCGTAGAGCTTGCATCTACTCGACATAGGCCGGATTTCCGCTCCTTCACTACCGACCGCCCTTCTTTTCATCATGCAAAGTAACATCAAAACCCTCCCCCTCCTGCTGATCTCGATGATCCTCGCCGTGTTTGCCCGCGCCGACGTCGTCGAGACCGCCAGCGGCGCCAGGCTCGTCGGCAAGGTCACCAAGATCGCCGATGGCAAAATCTACCTGACGACCGACTACGCCGGCGACCTCACCATCGTGCAATCGGAGGTCTCTGCGATCTCGACCGATGGCGAACTCTCCGTGCGCCTGGCCAGCGGCACCCGCATCGATGGCCGCGTGGCCACCGAAAACGGCGCCATCCAGATCGTCGGCGCCGACGGCACCATCACCACCTCGGTCGGCAAGGTCGCCGCCTCGTGGGGCTCCGGCAAGGAAGACCCGCAGGTCACGGCGATGCGCCGCAAGTGGAAGTTCCAAGTCTCGGCCGACATCGTCGGCAAGACGGGCAACGCCAAGAGCACCGGCGCCGGCATGGGCTTCGTGGCCGCCCTCGGCAGCCCGCAGGACGAGCTCAAATTCTACGGCGACTACAACTACGCCACCAGCACCGACACCGATGGCGTCAAGACCACCAGCACCGACCAGATGCGGGCCGGTGTGGACTACTCGAGTTTCTTCAGCGAACGCGCCGGCTGGTATGTCCGCAGCGAGCTCGCCAGCGACAAGGTCGCGGGCGTGGACCTGCGCAGCACCAGCGACGCCGGCATGAGCTATCGGCTCATCAAGAAGCCGCACCAGCTCCTCGTGGGCCGCCTCGGTGCCGGTTACCGTTTCGAGTCCTACGACGACGACACCCCGAACAACGACGGCTTCGTCCTCTCCACCGGCCTGAACCACAAGCTCGATATCAACAGCTATCTGAAGCTGATCAACGACGTGCAGTTCATCCCCTCCTTTGAGGATTTCGCGGACTACCGCCTCACGCACGACTCCGCGCTGGAGCTCCCGATCGCCTCCGGTTTCTGGAAACTGCGCATGGGCGTGAGCAACCAGTACAACAGCCGTCCGATCGACGACCGCAAGAAGCTCGACACGCTCTACTACACCCGCCTCGTGCTCGACTGGCAGTAAACCCTGCCAACCCGGGCCAGCCCCCTCACCCCGCCGGCGCACGCCGCGCGGGGTTTTTTGTGGCCACACGCCAAGCCGTCAGCGTGGCGGCTCGGCCGGCGGCGTGCTGGAAGGCGACGGCGCGAAATGCTCGCCCAGCGGCAAGGCCACCGCCGTGCGCCGCCGCACCACCACCCGCTGGAAAAACAGGTTGTTGGGGATCTGCACAAGGCGACCGTCATCCGTCGCCAGCGTCGTGAAGAACAGGTTGAGATCGGTGACGCGCCCGCGCACCGGGTCAGGCAACAACTCGACTTCATCGCCCACTTGAAACGGGCGCACCGTCAGCAGGAAAAGCGAACAGAGCACATTGCTGAGCGTGCTCCAGACTGCGAAAAAACCGATTGCGATCAACGCCAGCACGCCGCCCATCAGCGCGAAGAAATCGACCCCGAAAAAATGATCCGCGCAGGAGCTGATCGCGACCACCAGCACCAGAAAGCGTCCCGTGATCACCAGCGGCCGCAGCGAAAGGCGTGGCGCCTGCAAACGCACCGCAAACCACTCGACGACACGGCCGACGATCACCGACGCGCCGATCGAAAGCGCCACGACCAGGCCAACAAAAATCAAGTCCTGCAAATGGGAGACGAGTTCGGCGGGGATTGCGGGAATGGGCAGGTTCATGGGCATGGTCTTTCTCAGGGTTCAAGGGTTCGGCCAGACATCCGCGGAGGCTGCGCGTGCCTTGCCCATGAGCAGGATGATCTGGAGACACGTCAACCCCGCAAACCCTGCCGTGCGGAAAATGCCATCTCTGCACCCATAAAAAAGCCCGCCTCCAGATCGGAGACGGGCTCGGAAAAATTCACTGGGTCTTTTCGAGACTCCACCACTTTTTCTTCTTCGGTGGCGGCGGCGGGGGTGGCGGCGGGGGCGTCGTGGTGCGCTCGATTTTCTCCAGCGAGATCTCAAACACGAGCGTCGCACGGCGCGGCACCCGGGGCGGGTCGCCACGCGTACCATACGCCATCTCAGGAGGGATGATCACGAGCATCTTTCCACCCTCGCGCATCATCTGCATCGCGATATCCCAGCCCGGGATCACCTCGCCACGCGCGACTCGGAAAACAAAAGGCGGCCGGCCGCCTCCGGTCTCGTCGAACAGACGGCCATCGAGGAACGTACCGCGATAATTCACGGTCACCCGGTCGCCCGGGCCCGCAGGTTCGCCCTGCCCCTCGTCATGGACGATGTAGCGCAGCGACATCGGGCCGCGTTTGGCCTCGGGCCACTTCTGCTCCACGACCGCCAGCTCTTCGGGCGTAAAAAGTTCACGCTGCGCGACGACGGGCTGCGCGGCAGCCACGAAGCCCAACAACCCCAGCAACAATCGCAAATGGCGCATAAGACTTTCAGCTGAGGCGATTCGCCGGCGCATCGCAAGGCCACGTTGCGCCACCCCGCTAAAAAGCCCGTCATCGGCCCCGTGCCCGTGCCACCCCGGAAGGAAATCGCACCGTCCCTCGCCACGCCGGACGTTCTGATTTTCTTATAATTAGCCTACAGAACGCAGCCCCCTTCCCCGCCATGAAAGCCAAAATCCTCGCCATCGATGCCGACGCGCAACGCTTCGAAAAAACCCGCGCACTCATGGAATCGCAAGGGCACCGTGTCTATGGCGCCGAGACAAGCGTACAGGGGCTTCGCATGGCCACCACCCTCCGCCCGGACCTCATCCTTCTCGATCTCGGGCTGCCACAGATGGAGGGCTACGCCCTCGCCCGCGAACTGCGCAAGCACCACGAAGTCGGCGGCGTCCCGATCCTCGCGATGGCCGCGCACACGCTGCTCGCCGAAAGCGAAAAAGCGTTGGCCGCCGGATGCACCGCCTACCTTGAGCCGGCTGTGGCGCCTGCGAGATTCGTCCAACAAGTCGAACAACATCTTTCCGGCAACCAGGAGCCTCCCGCCTACCAGCAACCCGAGGTCCTCAGCGACGACAGCGACATCGAGCCTGTCTGAGCGCCCGCGAAAGGCCCTTTCGGGCAATTGCGGCCCGGCGGCCGGTCGAAACGTTTTTCCAAGTCTTTCCTCTTGAGTGCGGAGGGCCTCGCCGCAGTCTGGCCGTTCTTGGGCTCGGGCCTTTAGCTCAACGGTTAGAGCAGGGGACTCATAATCCCTTGGTTGCGGGTTCGAATCCCGCAGGGCCCACCACTCCTCAGCCGATCAGCCCGGCCAGCTCTGGATCGAGCGAAAAGGCCAGCCGCACCGCCGCAAACCCGTCGATCAACTCGGCCGGCGATCCGGCCCGGTTGAAGACCAGGTCGAGCGATTCACCTGTGCACCGCACCTGAGCTTCGACCCCCGGCACCGAGACCGTGCACTCGTGGCAATCCGACGGATAGTCCACCGTCAGGCCGTCCTCGCGGTCGAGGCCCTCGATGGCATCGATCACCGCCTCCACCTGTGCCCCGCGCCTCAGCCCAAAGGAGATTTCCGAAAAGGTGCCGGCAAAGGTCGCATCAAACGCCGGGTGCCGGGCGAGCGCCGGATCGCGCAGGCCGCGGAGCGTATGCGTGACGGTGTACCGGGACGGGTCGGCCTCCTCGAGTCCATAGGCCATCTCAAACGAAAAGCCGGCGGCGGTGAGCAGCGCAGCGGGGCTCTGGACGGAGAGCGTGAGCTCGCGGCGCTTGTAGCCGAGCCCGGCGCGGATCTGCTGGAAACGCGCCTCGGCGTGCTCCGCCAGATCGGCCGCGCAAAGTTTGGCGAGGAAGGCGAGTGTGGTGTCGTTGACCGCCGTGGGCAGCGTGTGCCGCCCTTTTTGAAAACCGGAGAGCGTCTTCACCAGCCCGCCCTCCCTGCCGACAAAGCAGAGTTGGGAGACGATGGTGAAGGGAATCTCGTCGGACATGGCACGACAAAGAAGGCGGGCGGGCAAAATGTCCACGCGAGCCTGCACGCCAGCGCGGGCAAGCGGGCTGAGCCGGCAGAGGGGCGGCTCAGGCGCCGTGCAGGGAACTGCGTTGCTTTTCGAAACGCTCCCGGGTGCGCTCGATGGCGTCGCCCAGACGTTCTTCGCGGAATCCGGCAGCCTCGAATTTACGCGGCGAGGGCGTCCAGTACGGGAGCTCGCCAGGGAGTGCGCAACCGACCTCATTGACCACATGGCCCGCGAGGTTGAGCAGGCAGGCGAAGCGGTTGCCGTAGGATTCGTCTCCCAGCAGGTAGTGATGGCGCAGACCCTCGATCAGCTCGGGCGGGAAACGCCAGTCTTCGAGGATGAGGGCGGTCACTTCGGCGTTGCCGATGCCAAAGAGCTGACCTTCCCACTCGAGGTAGCCCTGGTACTTTGCGCCATCGTAGGCTTGGGAAAGGATCAGTTTCTCGCGTGCCACCCGGTCCAGAATGAGCATGCCGATGGAGCGCATGAGGCCAGCCGTGTAGGCGTCGCGCGAGCTGACGCCGGCGAGTTCGGCAATGGTCTCGGCCGCGACAGCCGTGCAAAACATGTGCTCGCGCAGTTTCTCGGCATCGACCTGGTAATAGGCCAGAGCGCGATCGGCGAGGCGACTGGTGGTCGCGATGCCCACCAGTCGATACACCTCACTGAAGCCCACGCGGTTGACGGCTTCCTCGATGGCGGCAATCCGACCGCTACCACCAAACACCGTGCTGTTACTGATGCGGATGATGCGGGCGGCCAAAGCGGCATCGCGCTTGAGCAGGTCGGCAATCTGATCCAGCTCCACATTTATATCCTGCAACAGTTGACCTAGTTCCGTAAGGACTTGCGGCGCGGCCGGGAGGGAGCGGGCGGTGGCGATGAGTTTTTCCCGAGCAAATAAAGCGGTGGCCATGTGAAGAGGAGAAATCGTCACTAGGTCTTACATTTTTAGGCGCTTCCACCAAGGTCAAAAAACGAAAAAGCCGCGCCTTGCGGCGCGGCTTTGAGAATCGGGCGAAATCGCGTGCGATTACAGGCGGTTCACGAGCGACTGGCGCTCGTTGAGCAGCTGCTTCGGCAGGCGGTCGCGCAGCTTGAAGAAGAATTCTTCCTGGCTGACGACTTCATTGGCCCACGCGTCCTTGTCGAACGCCATGACTTGCTCGAAGTCGGCCTTGGTGAACTCGAGGCCGGCCCACTCCATGTCTTCGTAATTGGGGACGAAGCCGATGGGGGTTTCGACAGCGGCGGCATTGCCGGAGACGCGGTCGACGATCCACTTCAGCACGCGCATGTTGTCGCCGTAGCCCGGCCACATGAACTTGCCGTCAGCGGTCTTGCGGAACCAGTTGACGTGGAAGATCGAGGGGAGCTTGAGGCCACGCTTCTGCATGGACAGCCAGTGGGCGAAGTAGTCGGAGACGTTGTAGCCACAGAAGGGCAGCATAGCCATCGGGTCGCGACGGACCTGGCCGATGGTGCCGGCAGCGGCGGCGGTCATCTCGGAGCCCATGGTGGCGCCGAGGTACACGCCGTGCGACCAGTTGAAGCTCTGGAACACGAGCGGCATGGTCGTCGGGCGGCGGCCGCCGAAGATGAAGGCGGAGATCGGAACGCCCTCGGGGTTTTCCCAGGCCGGATCGATGGTCGGGCACTGCGACGCCGGAGCGGTGAAGCGGGCGTTCGGGTGCGCGGCCTTGGCGCCGGTTTCCTTGGCGATGGCGGGCGTCCACTTCTTGCCCTGCCAGTCGGTGAGCTCGGCGGGAGCCTCGTCGGTCATACCTTCCCACCAGACGCCACCGTCCGGAGTGAGCGCGACGTTCGTGAAGATGGTGTTCTTCTGGAGCGAGTAGATCGCGTTCGGGTTGGTCTTGAGGGACGTGCCCGGGGCGACGCCGAAGAAGCCGGCCTCGGGGTTGATGGCGTAGAGACGGCCATCCTTGCCGGGTTTGATCCAGGCAATGTCGTCACCGACGGTCCAGACTTTCCAGCCCTTGAAGTTCGAGGGCGGGATGAGCATGGCGAAGTTGGTCTTGCCGCAGGCGCTCGGGAAGGCCGCGGAGACGTAGGTCTTGTTGCCCTTCGGGTCTTCGACGCCGAGGATCAACATGTGCTCGGCCAGCCAGCCCTCGTCGCGAGCCATGTTGGACGCGATGCGGAGAGCGAAGCACTTCTTGCCGAGGAGGGCGTTGCCGCCGTAGCCGGAGCCGAAGGACCAGATTTCGCGGGTCTCCGGATAGTGCGTGATGTACTTTTCCTTGTTGCAGGGCCAGGTGGAGTCCTTCTGGCCGGGGGCCAGGGGAGCGCCGACGGAGTGGATGCACTGCACGAAGAACATGCCCTTGTCGATGAGCTCGAAAACCTTGGAGCTCATGCGGGTCATGATGCGCATGTTGGTGACCACGTAGGCGCTGTCGGTCAGCTCGACGCCGATCTGGCTGATCGGGGAGCCGATGGGGCCCATCGAGAACGGCAGCACGTACATCGTGCGGCCCTTCATGCAGCCCTTGTACAGGCCGCGGAGCTTGGTCTTCATCTCTTCCGGATCGGCCCAGTAATTGGTCGGACCAGCATCTTCCTTCTTCTTGGAGCAGATGAAGGTGCGCTCTTCCACACGGGCGACGTCACCCGGATCGGACTTGGCATAGTAGCAGCCCGGCCAGAGCTTTTCGTTCAGCTTGATGTAGGTGCCCGCGGCGACGAGTTCGGCGCACAGAGCATCGTTTTCCTCTTGGGAACCGTCGACCCAGTGGACGCGGTCAGGCTGGCAGAGGGCGACCGTCTGTTCGACCCAAGCAAGCAACTGCTTGTTGGTGCTCAGCGGCGTGGAGGGATTGCGTTTAGTACTCATGGTTGGGAAGGTGTCTTTTACCGAAGCGTTTTAGTGGAGGCGCATCGCCCGAAGAGAACTCATCAAGCGATGGCTCAAACTCCTCAGAAAACCGGCGCAAAATCGCCGGTATGCAACTCTGAAATGAAAGAAGTCGCTCGGTTGCGTTAACGCCCCCCATTTTCCCCACCCTCGCACGCCGTCAGATTTCCGGCACCGCCATCTGTCAATTAAACGTAAAGCATTGCTCCCCGCGTGCGCGCTCCTTTGCATCTGCTCGCACGTCGCGCTTCAAGCCGACGCGTACTCTCTCGCTTCCTCGTACTCTCTCGCTTCTGCACATGACCGTCCGTCCCCTCCGCTTCGCGCGGGGCCGCCTCCGTCCCTTGGTCGGAGCCAGCCTTGCCTTGATCTCCTCTGCCGCCCTCACGGCCCAAACACCCGCGGCCGCTCCCGCGCCCGCCGCCCAAGAGGAGGTCGCCCTCGACCAGTTTGTCGTCACCGGCACCCTGCTCCCGCAAGCGGCCGATGCCTCGCTCGCCCCCGTGGCCGTCTTCACGCCCATGGAGATGACCGCCTTTGGCGCCGCCAACGCCGCCGAGGCCCTGCGCTCCATCCCCAGCTTCTTCGGCGACGCCAGCACCGAGCTCGACAGCAACGGCGGCACCGGGCGCGCCTCCGCCAATCTCCGCGCCCTCAACGGCACCCTCACCCTCGTCAACGGCCGCCGCTCCGGCGGCTTCTCCGACCTCAACTCCATCCCCCTCGCCGCCATCGAGCGCATCGAAGTCCTCAAGGACGGCGCGGGCGCAGTCTATGGCGCCGACGCCCTCTCCGGCGTCGTCAACATCATCCTCAAAAAGGACTACGACGGCGTCGAGTTCTCCACCGGCTACGGCGCCACCACGCACGGCGACGGCAGCCAGTGGCAGGCCAGCGTCGTCGCCGGCAAACCCTTCGCCTCCGGCAAGGGTCACGTCGTCGTCGTCGCCAACCGCTTCGAAAAAGACACCATCTACGCCGACGACCGCGCCGTCTCCCACAGCTCCGACAACCGCGCCGACGGCGGCATCTTCGCCGGCTCCTCCACCTTCCCCGGCCGCATCGACCTGACCGATGGCACCCAGCTCATCCTGCGCGACGGCGTCGGCGCGCCCGCCTCGCTCGCCGACTACCGTGAGTTCGATTTCAACAACGACGCCTACGACTTCCGCTCCACCGCCCCGAGCATCCCCGGCCAGGACCGCACCAGCTTCCACCTCGCCGCCGACTACCAGGTCTCCGAAGCCTTCCAGCCCTTCGTCGAGCTCACCCACACCCGCCAGATCACCGACAACGGCCTCGCCGCCTCGCCCATCTTCATCGAGGGCGACCTGCTCGACGCCGCCAAGGCCGGCCCCTACCTGCCCGTCGACGCCGACACCCTCGACCTCGTCCGCTACCGCACAGTCCCGCTGGGCAACCGCCTCGATCATTTCGATAAACGCCTCACGCGCGCCCTCGCCGGTGCCCGCGGCCGGTTCCTCGAAAACTGGAACTATGAAATCGCCGCCGGCCGTATCCGCACCGAAGAGATCAACGACCTGATGCACGACGTCACCGTCGATTCCCTCCTGCCCGAGATCGAGTCCGGTGCCTTCAACCCCTTCGCCACCGCCGCCACCGGCACCCTCAACGGCTCCTCTTGGGACAACACCGCCGCCCTGCTCCGCGCCGAGCGCCAGGGCCGCGTGACCGACACCACCGACCTCGACATGATCGACGCCAAGGTCAGCGGCCCGCTCTTCGCCCTGCCCGCCGGCGACCTCATGCTCGCCCTCGGCGGCGAGCTCAACCGCACCCGCCTCACCCGCGAGGTCGATGCCACCGTCAAGGCCGGCGAACTCCTCGGGTTTGGCAGCGCCTCCGAAAGCGAAAGCCGCCGCACCACCCGCGCCGCCTTCGGCGAGCTCGTCGTCCCGCTCGCCAGCAAGGACCACTCCGCCCCGCTCCTCCACGCCCTCGACTTCACCCTCGGCGGCCGCACCGACCGCATCGCGGCACGCGACCTGCGCTCCGGCGACAGCGCCACCTTCAACAGCGCCAACGCCCGCGCCGGCCTCCGCTACCAGCCCGTCGAAGCCATCCTCATTCGCAGCTCCTACGGCACCGGCTTCCGCGCCCCCACCCTCGGCAACCTCTACGGCGGCAGCGGCTGGGGCTACTACTCCACCGTCGACCCGCTCCACTTCACCTCCGGCGCCGAGATCCCCGTCCTCACCTCCGCCAATTCCAACCTCGACCCCGAGCGCAGCCGCAGCCTCTCCGTCGGCACCGTCATCACCATCCCTGCCGTCAAGGGCCTCTCGCTCTCCGTCGATTATTACCACACCAAGCTCACCGGCACGATCGCCAACGCCGCCTCGTTCTACCTCAAGCAAAACGCGCTCGACCAGGGCTCCTCCTTCGTCCCAGGCGATCCCTCCACCATCAACCCCGACGCAGTCTTCTCCGACCGCATCTTCCGCTACTCCGACGGGTCCATCGACTACCTCGACGTCACCAGCATGAACCTCGACCGCACCGTCTCCGACGGCCTCGACTTCGAGCTCCACTACCGCGGCACCCAGACCTCCCTCGGCCGTTTCTCCCACACCCTCGCCGCACACCACGTCCTCTCCTACGACGTGCATGTCCTCCCCGGCAGCCCGGCCGAGAGCTACGTCGGCCGCTTCATCGATCCCTACGCCGACCCCATGGCCCCCGGCAGCGTCCCAAAATGGCGCGGCTACTACGACCTCACCTGGTCCCTCGGCGACCTCACCCTCGACGCCAAGCTCAACTACGTCCACTCGCTCCAGGATGATCCCGCCTTCGTCGACCTCGACGGCGACGGCATCACCGGGGAACTCGCCGCCACCAACCAGGGCCACGGCAACGACCAGCACACCATCCCCAGCTGGACGACCTTCGACCTCCGCCTGAGCTACGACTGCTCCAAGCTCCACCGCTGGCTCTCCGGCGTCACCGTCGCCGTCGGCGCCGTCAACCTCTTCGACAAGGGCGCCCCGCTCACCCTCGGCGCCTTCAACGACGACTACGACACCTCGCTGCACTCCAACCGCGGCCGGTTCCTCTACACCGACATCACCCTCCACTTCTAAACCACCCCGCGCCCGCCGCCCCCACGGCGGGCGCTCCTGTTTTATCCCCCCGTGAACGACGCACCCGACTGCCTGCACTGCGGCGTCTGCTGCTTCTCCGACCTCGAAACCTACGTCCGCGTGACCGGCGAGGACTGGACGCGCCTCGGCCCCGACGCCGACCGCGCCGCCCACTTCATCGGCCACCGCGCGTACCTGAAAATGGTCGACGGCCACTGCGCCTCGCTGGAGCTGCGCCCGGCCACGGGGGAGTTTTTCTGCACGATCTACGAACGCCGCCCGCAGACCTGCCGCGACCTCGGCCGCGGCACCCCCGAGTGCGCCGGCGA
>MWDT01000035.1 GCA_002070825.1 Verrucomicrobia bacterium ADurb.Bin122 | reverse complement strand
CAGCTGGACCAGAGGGAGGAGTAAAGTTCGGATTTCTTGACGGGCATGGGAATCAGGAAGCGGAGGCCGTGGCGTAGGTGTCGGGCGCCGGTTTCGCCGAATCAGGCGGCGGCATGAACTTCGCGTGAGTTTTTGTCAGAGATTCGAGGAAGTCTCTTGGGACGGTAACGTGGACTTTGGCCATGGCAGATGGGTCCGCGGAGTCCAGTGTCACAGGGTGGTGATGACAATGGCAGACTCAGGGGACTCCGAGCGGGATCGGGATGCCCGCAAAAAGCCACTTCCCATCGGTCACTGAGGCTGCACAGTGCCTGTGCATGTTTTCCAACGGATCTCCCCTGAAATGCGACATCGATTCTGTCGCCGAGGATGCGTGCTGCCTGCGTTTGGGGATGCCACTTTCGTCATGCCATGGGACCCGGAAAATGGACCGAAGTAGGCCCGATCGGGCGATTGGCGAGAGCGATTTGCATAGGTGAAGCCACTTCGGAAAAAATAAGACAAAAATGAAGATTTACTTCATGGGCATTTGCGGGACGGCGATGGGCAACGCGGCGCTACTGGCGCGCGAGGCCGGGCACGAGGTGCTCGGCGCGGACACGGGCGTCTATCCGCCGATGAGCACGGTGCTCGCCGAGGCGGGCATCGCGCTGCACGAGGGCTACGATCCGGCGCGGCTCGAAAAACTCGCGCCCGATCTGGTCGTGATCGGCAACGCCATGAGCCGCGGCAATCCCGAGGTCGAGTGGCTGCTCGACACGCGCCGCCTGGCGTTTACCTCGCTGCCGGCGCTGTTGCACGAATCGGTGCTCAAGCTGCGGCGCAACATCGTCGTCTGCGGCACGCATGGGAAGACGACCACGACCACGCTCGCCGCGTATCTGCTCCGCTCCGCGGGGCGCGATCCCGGTTTCCTGATCGGTGGCGTGCCCATCGATCCGCCGGTGGGCAACCACCTCGGCACGCTCAGCGACCCCTTCGTGATCGAGGGCGACGAGTACGACAGCGCGTTCTTCGACAAGCGCAGCAAATTCATCCACTACGCGCCGCACATCGCGGTGCTCAACAATCTGGAGTTCGACCACGCCGATATCTTCCGCGATCTGGCCGACGTGCAGCGCACCTTCAGCCACCTCACGCGCATCGTGCCGCGCAACGGCTGGGTGGTCATGAATGCCGACGACGACAACCTGCGCGCACTCGGGCCGCTGCCGTGGACGCGCGTCGTGCGCGTGGGGCTGGGCGAGCAGGCCGACGCGCGCATCGTCGATTTCGCGGAGGACGCCGACGGGGCGTCGTTTCGCCTGCTCTGGCGCGGCCAGCCGTGGGCGGAGGTGCGCTGGGCGTTGCCGGGACTTTATAACGCGCGCAATGCGGCGATGGCCGCGACGGCGTGCGCGCTGGCGATCTCGCCGGACAATCCGTCGGCGTTTCCGCTGGAGTCGCTCGCGCATTTCCGTGGCGTGAAACGCCGTCAGGAAGTGCTCGTGCGTACACCGGCGCTCACCGTGATCGAGGATTTCGGGCATCACCCGACGGCGCTCGCGGAGACGCTGCACTCGTTTCGCGCGCGTTTCCCTGGCGCGCTGCTCACGGCGGTTTTCGAGCCGCGCAGCAACACCGCGCGGACCAAGACGCTTCAGTCTGGCTTCATGCGCGCGCTTGCGCAGGCCGACGAGGTGTACCTCGGCGCGGTCAACCGGGCCGACAAGATGAAGGCGGAGGATCGTTTCGACGCCGAGGCGGTGGCGCAGCATCTGGAGACACAGGGCGTGCACGCGCACTGGTTCGCCGACAACGCGCACCTGCTGGAACAACTGCGCGGCGAGACGCTGCCGCCGAAGGGAAAGCCGCGCGTGGTGGTCTTTTTCTCCAACGGAAGCTTCGACGGAATCATCGCGGCGTACGCGAAGGCGGCGCGCGCCTGACCGTTGCGTGTGGGCGGCTCCGGCGGTGTGCCGGACCGCTTCGTCAGCGTGCGGCGCCGGAGGTGCGCTTCACCCGGCGCAGGCGCCAGCGTTGGTCTGCGGCGACGATGTAGCCGGCGCAGTCGGGCGCTCCGCAGCGGCACGGATTGTCGGCCCAATCGCGGAAGGGAAAGCCATAGTCGAAGGTGAGCTCTTCGCCCTCGGCGATGTCCTGGGTGGCGACGATCAGGATGTGGCCGCGGCGATTCTCCGAGTGGCAGTTGGGCTGGCAGGAGTGGTTGATGAAACGGCTGACGTTTCCGCCGCGGCGGCCGTCGAGATCGTGGCGCTGGTTGAGGTGGAAAAGGTAGGTGCAGGCATCGTGGCCTTTGCGGGCGCGTTCGAGACGTGCGGCCTCGCGGCGAAGGCTCTCGGTCTTGGTGATGCGCTCACCGGTGTACTCGACGATCACGTGGCCGGCGGGGATGGCGGTGCGCGCATAGACGCCGTGGCCGTGGATTCCGGATTGTCGCCGCTGGATGAGCAGTGCGGGCGGGACGGGGATGTCCGGTGGAGGGCTTTGCGTGGTCGGCGTGCGGGTGCGGAGCGCGTCATGCGAGTGACGACTCAATCGATGCGCCGTGCGGGCAGGCAAAGCCTTTTCGCGGCCTGTGGCGGGGCTACTCGTCGCGGGGGCGCGCCCAGGTGCCGTAGGTGAGGCCGAGGAGGTAGGCGATCGAGCCGCTGATTTCGCTGACGACGACGATGGGCTTTTGTGGGAGGAGCCAGATGGCGGCGGCGAGGAGGGCGAGGCCGATCAGGATGCGCAAAAGATAGAGGCGGAGCCGGCGGAAGCGGCTGGGGCGTTTCGTCGGGCGGGGGCGGAGTCGTTCGCTGGGGGTCTGGCTGGCACGGAGCAGGTCGTAGACGTCGATTGGTCCGTCTTCGGGCTGGGGAGGCGCGGGGGCGCGGGAGGACGGTTGGTTGATGCACTCGAAGCCCTCCTGGCGGAGGCGCAACTTCACGAATCGTCCTGTGCGGTAGTCAAACATGTCGCCGGAAGCGTGGCGGTGGCGGCGGACGCGGAGCAAGGCGCGGGTGGGCGCCGGCGGCGTTTTGATGTTTTTTCGACGCGCGGGGCGTCAGCGGCCCTCGATGGCTTCGCGGACCTTCTTGGCGAGCTGGGTGCGGTTGAAGGGTTTTTCGAGGAAGGGGACGTGGGAGTTTTGCACGGCCTGGATGATCATCGGGTCGTCCACGTAACCGGACATGAAGAGGATTTTGATGTCGGGGCGGATGGAGGTGATGCGTTCGGCGAGCTCGTGGCCACCGATGTAGGGCATGACGATGTCGGTGAGGAGGAGGTCGAACTTGGGCGGGTTTTCGCCGAGGCAAAGGGCGATGGCTTCGGCGCCGCCTGGCTCGACGTGGACTTCGTAGCCGAGGGAGCGGAGGATGCTTTCGGTGACGGCACGGATGGCGTCGTCGTCCTCGACGAGGAGGATGCTTTCGCAGCGGCCGAGGGGCGTGTCGTCTTCGGAGTCTTCGAATTTGAGTTCGGTTTCGATGACTTCCGGGATGAGGACGGTGAAGGTGGTGCCCTGGCCGAGCTGGCTGGAGCAGCGGATGGCGCCGTTGATGTTTTTGAGGACGACGGAGCAGGTGGCGAGGCCGAGGCCGGTGCCGCGGCCTTTGGGTTTGGTGGTGAAGAAGGGTTCGAAGAGGTGGCTCTGGACCTCGGGGCTCATGCCGATGCCGGTGTCGCTGACTGAGAATGCGCAGTAGGCGCCCGGGGGGAGTTCGCGGAGGTCGGGATCGCCTTCGGCGAGGTGCCGGCGTGCAGTGCTGAGGGTGAGGCGTCCGCCCTGGGGCATGGCATCGCGGGCGTTGATGGCGAGGTTGATGAGGACCTGTTCGATCTGGCTGCGGTCGGCGCTGACGTTGACGTAGTCGGGGTGGAGCTGGGTCTCGAAGACGATGTTCTCGCTGAGGAGGGAGCGGAGGAGGTCGTTGAGGTCGTTGACGACTTGGTTGAGGTCGAGGATTTCGGGCTGGACGACCTGCTTGCGGCTGAAGGCGAGGAGCTGGCGTGTGAGGGCGCTGGCGCGTGCGGTGGCGCGGAGGATTTCGGCGGTTTTGGCCTGGGCGCCGGGGGCTTGTTCGGCGAGGTCGTCGTGGAGGATTTCGCCGTAGCAGCGGATGGCGGTGAGGAGGTTGTTGAAGTCGTGGGCGACGCCGCCTGCGAGGAGGCCGACAGCCTCCATTTTTTGGGACTGGAGGAGCTTTTGCTCGCTTTCGGCGAGTGCGGCCTCGGCGCAGTTGCGGGCGTGGACGGTGCTGAGGACGTTGGCGATGCTCTGGAGGAAGGATGCGGTGTCGCCGGTGAAGTTGCGGGTTTCCTGTGAGGCTGCGGTGAGCAGTCCGTAGAGGCGGTCGCCGCTGCCGATGAGTACGGCGATGCCGCTGCGCACGCCGCGGCCGGCGAGGGTGGCGGCGCCTGGGAAGATGTTGTCGTCGTCGGGTAGGAGGAGGACGCGGCCGCTGAGCATGCTGGGGTTGGCGGCGCCGAAGGTGCGGCCGAGCTCGTCGGGCTGGGGGTTGGCGCTGGCGGCGATGGAGAGGGTGTTGCGGTCTTCGGAGAGTTCGAGGGCGTAGCAGTACTCGATGCCGAGGGTATCGGCGACGGTGCGTGCGGCGCCGGCGAGGAGGGTGGAAAAGGGGTGGCGGGCGAGGGCGAAGCTGCCGAAGTTGACGAGGGCGGTTTGCTTGATGGCGCGTTGGGTGAGCGCGGATTCGGCTTCGTGTTGCTCGGTGATATCGATGCTGGAGCCGATGTAGCCGACGAAGGCGTTGTGGGCGTCGTAGCGTGGGGTGCCGTGGTCGAGCATCCAGCGGTAGACGCCGTCGCGCCGCCGGAGGCGGTAGATCATGCGGAACGGCTGGTGGCTGGCAAAGCTGCTGGTGAAGACCTCGTGGCAGTTGGCGACGTCGTCGGGGTGGACGCTGGCGACGTGGTTATTGGCGATTTCCTGCTGGAGGGTGCAGCCGGTGAATTCGAGGCGGGGGCGGTTGAAGTAGGTGAACTGGCGGTTGGCGTCGGTGATCCAGATGAAGACGGGGGCGGAGTCGGCCATGGCGCGGAAGCGTTCCTCGCTTTCGCGGAGTGCGGATTCGGCGTGGCGGTGAGCGGTGACGTCGTGGCCGTAGGCGTAGATCTTGCCGTCGCCGGGGAACGGGGTGGCGTTCCAGACGAGGTAGCGGAGGGTGCCGTCGCGGTGGAGGAGGCGGCATTCGCATTCGCGCGGCGGGGTGTTTTGCGGGGCGGTGGAGGCGAGGCTTTGCCACCACTGGGCGAGTTTGTCGCGGTCGCCTGGGTGGGCGAGCTGGGTGAGGGGGCGGTCGAGGAGTTGCTCCGGGGAGTAGCCGAGCCGGGAGGTCCAGGCGGGGTTTACCTCCTTGAGGGCGCCGGTGAGGTCGGCGACACAGAAAAGATTCGGGGTGAGTTTGAAGAGTTGCTCGTGCTCGAGTTGGAGGCGGGCTTTTTCCTGGGCCATGCTGCGGCGTTCCAGGATGGAGGCGACGATGGGGACGATGCTGGGGAGCCGGTTTTTGAGGACGTAGTCGGTGGCGCCGCGTTTCATGCACTCGACGGCGGTTTCCTCATTGAGCGCGATGGTGAGGATGACGATGGGGACGTCGGGGCAGCGGGCTTTGGCCATGGCGATGGCGTCGAGGCCATCGTAGCCGGCGAGGGAATAGTCGGAGAGGATGAGGTCCGGCGAGAAGGCGTCGAGGGCCTGTCGGAAAGCTTCGCGAGTGGAGACGCAGTGGGTTTCGCAGGGGAACTGCACGCGGCTGAACTCAGCGAGGATCAACTGCTGGTCGGACTCTGAGTCTTCGTTTATTAATATGCGAGGCAGAGGCATCGGAGACGCGTCGTTTACGCGTGAGCAGTGGGGGCGGGACAACGGTTCACACCATTTGGCCGGCGCGTGGCAAAGACAAGGCCGGAGCGCGAAAAACGAGAGGGGCCGGAACCTGCCGGCCTATGGCCGGAGTAGGGGGCGCAATGGCTGGGCCATTCGCGCGGGGGAGTTCGCTGGGACTCCGTGGGGCCGCTGGAGCAGCGGGAACGTCTCGCGGGTGTGGGCTTGGCGCGTTGGCAGACCATGGATATCTGCAAACGCGGTCGAGGCCTGGGCACCCGTGAGAACGGGAACCGGGCGAGTATTTACTCGGCGGGCGAGATGGAGCCGCTCGGGCAGGCGGATTCGCAGGCGCCACAGTCGATGCACTTCTCGGGATCGATGGTGTAGGCAGGGGAGCCGGCGGAGATTGCCTCTTGCGGGCAGGTTTCGGCGCACGCGCCGCAGGCGGTGCAGGTCTCGGGATTGATTTTGTAAGCCATGTTTTTGGATTGGTGGATGTCTTCGGTTCGGATGCCGCGCCGGAGTCCCGGCCTGGGAAGGCATGGGCGGGGTGGGCATTCGGAAGGGGTAAATCGATGATGCGCGGCGCCGGTGAGGGCAAGCATGGAGGTTGCCTCGCTGAGTGCGCAAAAAAGCTCCGGCGGTGAGGCCGGAGCTTGTCGAGGTGAGGCTGTTTAGAAGGTGTGGACGAAGAGGCCGGAGCGCAGCTTGGGTTCAAACCACGTGCTCTTCGGCGGCATGATCTGGCCGGCGTCGGCGATGTCCATGAGCTGGTCGATGGTCACGGGGTACATCGAGAAGGCGACGCCGCCCTGCTTGTCGACGCGTTTGACGAGTTCGCCGGTGCCGCGGATGCCACCGATGAAGTCGACGCGTTTGCTGGTGCGCGGGTCGTCGATACCGAGCAGCGGGGCGAGGAGCTTGTCCTGGAGCACGCTGACGTCGAGGCGGGCAACGGGATCGGCTTTGGCGTCGACGGGGCACTTCAGGCCGTACCATTTTCCGCCGAGGTACATGCTGACCTGGCCGACGCCCGCGGGCGAGGGGGCGGCGCCTTCGACGAGGCCGAAGGTGGACTTCACTTTTTCGAGGAAGGCCGCGGGTGTGAGTCCGTTGAGGTCGAAGACGTGGCGGTTGTAGGGGAGGATCTTGAGCTCGCTCGCGGGGAAGAGCACGCAGAGGAACCAGTTGTAGTCCTCGGTGCCGTTGTGCTGCGGGTTGCGGGAGCGGCGCAGGCGGGCCACGCGCGCAGCGCTGGCGGCGCGGTGATGGCCGTCGGCGATGTAGGTGACGGGGACTTTGCCGAAGGCATTTTGCCACTCGGCGCCGCCGGGGATGCGCCACGAGGTGTGGCGGATGCCGTCGGGCGCGGTGAAATCGTGTTGGGGCTTCGTTTTGACGAGCTGGGCGACGAGAGCGTTGACGGCGGGCTCATCGCGGTAGGTGAGGAACACCGGGCCGGTGCCGGCGCTGAGGGTGTCGATCAGGCGGGTGCGGTCGTCTTCCTTATCCTTGCGCGTCTTCTCGTGTTTTTTGATGAGGTCGGCGTCGTAGTCCTCGACGTTGCAGGCGGCGACGAGGCCGCGTTGCACGTGGGCGCCCATCTGCTGTTGGTAGAGATAGAGGCAGGGCTCGGTCTCGCGGATGAGGGTGCCGTCTTTCTGGAGTTGGAGGAAATTGGCGTGGGCCTTGGCGTAAACGGCGTCGCTGTAGTGGTCGGTTTCCGGCGGCAGGTCGATCTCTGCGCGGTCAACGTGGAGGAGGCTGTGTGGTTTGCCTGCGGCGAGGGCGGCGGCCTCGGTCGCGTCGACGACATCGTAGGGCACGCAGGCAACTTCCGGCGCGAGGGCCGGGGTGGGAACAAGACCTTGGAAGGCGCGAATACGCATAGGAGCGCCCATGGAGACAAGCGGGCCGGGCCGCGTCAAGCGGCGGGGTGAGTCGCCGCGCTTGTCGTGTGGCAGGGAAAACGTGTGGACACAAAAAACCCCCGGTTTGCGACCGGGGGTGAAAGGGGCGGCAGGGTTGGCTTACTTGCCAGCTTTGCTGCTGCGGCGGAACTTCGTGGTGAACTTCTCGACGCGGCCGGCGGTGTCGACGATGCGCTTCTCACCGGTGTAAACCGGATGGGAGTCCATCGTGACGTCGCGGAGGATCATGTAGTATTCCTGACCATCGATAGTCTCCTTGCGGGCAGACTTCATCGTGGACTTGGTGAGGAAACGCTTGCCGGTGCCAACGTCGGTGAAGCAGACGTTGTTTAAAGTGGGATGACCTTCAGCTTTCACGGTAAAATTCTCCTGTGGTGGTGATTAGCCTTGGCGCGCTTTGTAACGCGGTTCGACCTTGTTGATCACGTAGATGCGGCCCTTGCGGCGGACGACCTGGCAGGCCGAGTGACGCTTCTTCGCGGATTTGATGGACGAGACAACTTTCATAAAAGCGGTCAAAACACGGAGCCGGCGCGGCGTTGTCAACGGAAATGTCCGCACTTTCCTGCACGCTTAGTTTTTCGCAGCGAAGTCGCTCGGGACGGTGAGCCCGTGCGCCGTGCAGAAGTCGTTCATGTCGGCTGGGAGGGCGGCATGGAAGATTTTTTCCACGCCGGCGGGCGTGAGGTCGATCTCGGCGCAGTGCAGCGCCTGCCGGGGCAGGATCAGTTGTGCGGCGAGGGCCTCGCTCCAGCCGTTTTCGATAAACTCGATGAAGAGCCGCGCGTCGGGTCCGTAGATTTTGTCGCCCACGAGCGAGTGGCCGAGCCACTGGGCGTGGGCGCGGATCTGGTGTTTGCGCCCGCTCTCGGTTTTGACGCGCGCGAGCGTGTAGCCGCCGGCGCTGCTCAGCGGCGTGAAGTGCGTGACCGAGGGCTGCCCGTCGGGACGCACCGCCGATTTCACGAACACCGGGCTCGCCTCGTCGTCGCCCAAGGGCTGGTCAACGGTCACCGGGGCGGGCACGTCGCCGGTGAGAATCGCGAGGTAGGTTTTCCGCACGAGGCGGTGTTGCATGGCCTTTTGCAGGCGGCTCGCCATCTCGGCGTCCTTTGCGAGCACCACGACGCCGCTCGTCTCGCGGTCTAGCCGGAAAATCAGATGCGAGGCGGCGAGGTGCGCGTACTCGCGCGCGGCGCCTACGAGGCTCGACCACGGGCCGGCTTTCGACGGGTGGCAGACGACGTCGCCGGGTTTGTTCAACACGAGGAGCCGATCGTCTTCGTGCACGATCCACGTGGGCACCTCCTCGGGCGCGATCATGCGCACCGGGCCTTGTTTTAGGCGGCGGGGCCAGGGGCCGCTTTGCGGCGAATCGGTGGGCTTGGGTGCGCTCATGCGTTGGTTTTGCCGCCGGTGCCACGGTAGTGGGCGATGACGCGGATGGCGATGCGTGCGGCGAGCGGTTTGGGCAAACGTGAACTGAGCGCGGCGAGCAGTTTGTTTTTCCACCCGCTCACGACCATCGTGCGTCGGCGGGCGAGCGCGTGCAGTGTGGTCTCGACGACCTCCTCGGGCGTCTGCCCGACGGAGTCGGGGACGACGGAGCGGTCGAGCCCGGCGCTCCGGAAAAATTGTGTCGAGGTCGGGCCAGGGCAGACGGCGAGGACATGCACGCCGCTCCCGCGCAGCTCTTCGCTCAGGGCGAGGCTCCAGTGCAGGAGAAAGGCCTTGCTGGCGCCGTAGGTGGCCATGTGCCCGGTCGGCTGAAATGCGGATGTGGAGGCGATGTTGACGATGGCACCACCGTGGGCTCGGAGGGTGGGCAGCAGGCGTGCGGTGAGCTGGACAGGCGCGCAGAGATTGACCTCCAACATTTCGAGCTGACGCGCAAGATTGGGCTCAGGAAACGGTCCATATGTGCCGAAACCAGAGTTGTTGATGAGAAGAATGCGCCCCGCAGGAATCTCCCGGTCGATTTCGCCGACCAACTCGCCGCAGACCGCTTCGATCTGGGCCCGATTAGATAAATCGCAGTCAAAATGGCGTAGAATAAGCCCAGGAACTTTTATCTCTGGTGGACGTCGAGAAAGATTGAAAAAGACCAACGCAGGATGCAGCTTCCCCACGTGCTCAATAAACGATTTTCCGATGCCGGAAGATCCGCCGGTCAAAATGACGGCGCGGAAGGATTGGAGCATTTGGTAAGACATCATGGCGAGTAAGGCGCACCACTCCCTTTCAGGGCGCAATGCCCTATCCAAAAACAAAAATACCCATGAACAAGACTAACCAACCGCACGAAATAATCGTCTCCGGAATTCACCTCGACCTCACCCCGTCCATGAAAGCGTACGTGGTGGAGAAGGTGGAGCGATTGTTCCGCCACGAGGAACGGATCATCCGCGTCCGGGTGGAACTGGAGTGCGACACGAAGCAGGCCACGGGGCAACGCTTCACGGCCAAGGGTCATCTCATGATCAACGGGCCGGACATCAACGCCACGGTGGTCGAGGCTGAGGGCTACAAGGCGATCGACCTGCTGGTGGACAAGCTCGATGGGTTGCTCCGCCGCCGTGCGAGCGAGTTCAAGGAAAAGCGCAAGCACACGCACGGGGTCGAGTGGTCCGATGTCGATCTGCCCAAGGCTGCGAATAGTTGATCGGAGCGCCTCTCGCGGGGACTTCCGATAACGAGAAAGCCCGCCGAATGGCGGGCTTTCTTGTTTAAAAGTGGCGCACCCGTAGGGAGTCGAACCCCAAACCTTCTGATCCGTAGTTTATCGGTTGAACTTTCGCACGTTTTCGCTTCGCTTCAGAAAAAGCCCCATTGTCAGAGGGTAAACCAGAGGGAAAACCAAAAAAGGAGCGAACATGAGCGAAACGAAAAAAAGCGGTGTGAAGTCGGAAAGTGGCCAAGAAGTGGCCAAGCAAAGTGGCCAAGCACCGCTTTCGAAGACGCATTCCGACTACTGGAAAAGCCGTGTCCTGAAGCAGAGCTACACCCGCGACGGCGAGCGGTTCACCTGCCCGGACTACGCCGTCAGGATTCAATTCGCCGGCCGGCGGGAGCTGTTCCCTCTCGGCACGGCGAACAAGTCCACCGCGGCGGGCAAGGCCGCCAAGATCTACGCCAGCTTGGTCGCGAACGGGTGGGGGCCGACGCTCGCCGAGTTCAAGCCGGAGATCGTGAAGGAGCGGAAGGCCGGCACGGTGGGCGAGGTGATCGTCGCCGCATCGGAGGAAGCCACCGTCCGGCCGCGCAGCCTCGCGCAGTACGTCGGCGCCTTCCGCCAGCTCGCCGCGGAGATCGCGGGCGTCGACGGGGGAAAAGATCGGTACGCCTACCGTAGCCCAGCCTACGGCGAATGGCTCGCCAAGGTCGATGCGGTGCCGCTGTCAGCCATCACCCCGGAGCTTGTGAAGGCGTGGCGGGCGCGCCGCATCGCAGCGAAGACCGACCCGAGGGAGCGCCGGTCCGCCGAAGTCTCGGCAAACACCACGATCCGGCAGGCCAAGGCGCTTTTCGGTGCAAAGCTCATCGGCTCGATTCGCGCCAGCGTCGAGTTGCCCGCGGTCCTGCCGTTCGAGGGCGTTCCCGTGTCGAAGCTCAAGTCCCGTTTCCGCCCCGAGGTTTCGGCGGAGTGGCTTTTCAATGTCGGCACGACAGACTTGGCGAAGGACCGGCCG
>MWDT01000034.1 GCA_002070825.1 Verrucomicrobia bacterium ADurb.Bin122 | reverse complement strand
GGCGACCTCGTCACGCGCATCAACGACGAGCCCGTCGAGAGCTGGGGCGTGCAGCGCTACGAGCAGCTCATCGCGCAAGCCGACCAAGTGGCGTTTTCGTTCCTACTCGGCCGCCGCGAATACCAGTTGAAGTTCCCCATCATGCCGCTCGTCCCGTAGACGCGCGGCAACCGGGGCTCGACTCACTTGCGGCGCAGGCAAAACACACCGGCGCCATCGTGCCCGGTTTCCCAGGGGCGGCTGAGCGTCTTGGATTCGAGCGTGAAGTCCGCGCCCTCTTTCTTGAGAAACGCCTCCACGACCAGCTCGTTTTCCTCCGGGTCGATGCTGCACGTCGAATAGACGATCCGCCCGCCGGGGGCGACGCACTCGGCCGCCGCCCGGAGCATGCCGTACTGCTGCTTCGAGTGCCGGACAAAATCGCCCTCCTGGAGCCGCCACTTCACGTCGACGCGCTGGCGCATGACTCCGGTATTCGAGCACGGAGCATCGAGCAGCACCGCCGCGAAACGCTCCGGCAGGCCGGCACCGGCGAGGCGTCCCTGCACGTTGCGCCCCAGCTCCGCGGCCACGGCGATGGCCGTCACGCCGCGCACGCGCCCAAGATTCTCGCGCAGCCGCGGCTGCCGTTCGCCAGGCAGATCGACGGCCACCAGCCGGCCCGTGCCCATCGCGTCGGCGATCTGGAGCGACTTGCCGCCGGGCGCGGCGCACAGATCGAGTACCGTCTCGCCAGCCTGCGGCGCGAGGGCAGCGACCGCCAGGCGCGTCGCAGGGTCTTGCAGATAAAGTTGTCCATCGCGCAGCAGGCCCTCGATCTCCGCCCAGTGCCCCGGCGCCAGATCGTAAAAACCGGGCCACGGCGTCGGAGTAAGAAACTCCGGAGGCGGCGTCGCCACCCGCCAGCGCACATGCGCCGCACCGGGCTGCTGGTTCCACTCGAGCAAGGCACGCGTCGCCTCGCCACCAAACTGCGCGAGCCAGCGCCGCACCAACCACGCCGGATGAGAATAATACGCAGCGAGCACCTCGGCAGAAGCCAGCTTCGGCGGCACGGTCTGCGCCGCCAGCGCCTCGCCGAGCCGGCGAACCACGGCGTTGACGAGCCGTGCCTCGGCGGCGCTCGCCAGCCCCTTGGTGCGCTCGACCGCGTGGTGCACAATCTTGGCCACCGTGCCTTCGACGTCCTCAGACGCGTTGCCCAGCGCCTCGATCAATTCAAAACCTGCGACGCGCAACACACCTTGTACGATGGGCCTGGGCGGATGCGCCACCAACGGGCGCAGCGCCGACTCCAGCCGCCCGTGATGCCGGATCACACCGTACACCAGATGCTGGCAGCGCGCACGCTCCACACCGACAAGCGACGGCGAAAGGCCCTCCAGCAGCGCATCGCTGCGCTCGCGATCCCCCAACCAATGTGCCACCGCCCACGCGGCCTCCGGCCACGCTGCGACACGTTGCGCGCTCTGGAAACCGTCACGCATGTTGCACCTCATCGACACACAGTTTGACAAAAGTCGTCATTCTCCGCTCAACTCTCCGATTCAGGCTACCACACACGCAATCATGAACTCTGACGCTGTCTCTACGCTCCTCGCCAAAAATCCGTCCCTCAAGACGGCTAAAGCTAAGCTGGAGGCCATGGAGCCTGGTGCTTTTGTGATGCACAAGAGCTGGGGCTTCGGCCAAATCAAAAGCTACGATGAAAATGCGGGGCGCCTCATCATCGATTTCGAAGGGAAACCCGGCCATCCGATGGATCCCGCCTTCTGCGTCACCACGATGGACATCCTGCCGGCCAAGCATTTGCTCGTCCGCCAAAAGACCGACGCCGCCACCATCGCCCGCTTGATCGCCGACGAGCCCGCCGAGCTGGTTGCCCAAGCCCTGACCGCCTACGACAACAACGCGACCACCGCCATCGACCTCGAGCTCACCCTCGCCCAAGTCATCGGCGAAGATAAATTCAAGAAGTGGTGGTCCGCCGCCAAGAAGGCCATCGCCAAGGACCCGCGCATCGCTGTCCCCGCCAAAAAGACCGAGTGCTACGTCCTCCGCGACGAGCCGGTCTCCGTCGAGTCCGAGATCGTCGAAAAGTTCAACGGCACCCGCTCCGCCCGCCGCCGCATCCTCCTCGCCGAAGAGCTGCTCGACACCGCGGGCCGCCAGGAAGTCCATGCCGACTTTGCCGCCATCCTCAAGGGCGTCGCCGACGCCGTGAAGGATAGCAACCAGATCGACGGAGCCGAGCGCCTCTATGGTGCGGCCATCCGCGACCAGCTCGCCAAGCTCGCCGGCGTCGATGCCGCCACGCTGGAGCCCTCGCAATCCTCCCTCATCGCCGAAGCCCGCGACCTCCCGGCCCTCGCCGAAAAGATCCCGGTCCACTTCCAGCGCGAGTTCCTCGAACTCACCAAGGCCACGCACCCCATCGAGTGCCGCGACATCCTCTTCAACCTGCTCAAGTCGTCCCAGGGCAAGTTCACCACCGAGGTCATCAATTTCCTCGTGGAAAACGACTACGCCGACGACCTCGCCGCCACCTTCAAACGCTGGCAGACCGAGCAGAACCTGCGCGCCCCGGTCCTCCTGTGGATCGTCAAGAACCGCCACTCGAAGAAGTTTGCCAAGCTGCTCAACGAGCTCATCAGCCCCCGCCTGCTCAGCGCCATCTTCTTCGCCATCGACTACGAGGCCCTCCAGGCCGCCAACGCCCGCCGCATCCCGCTGGCCGACGCCCTCAGCGAAGACCAGGAGCTCATCCCCGACCTGCTCGCCACCGCCGACGCCGAGACCGCGCGCGACCTGGCCAATACGCTGATGCTCAACCAGGGTTTCGAGGAACTCACCAAGAAATCCCTCCTCGCCCGCTTCATCAAAATCTTCCCCTCGATCCAATCGCTCGTCGCCAACGACGCCGAGTCCAAGGACGAGCAACTCATCGTCTCCCGCGCCAGCCACGACCGCAAACGCGAGGAGTACGAGGTCCTCATCTCGAAGAAGATCCCGGAAAACTCCAAGGCCATCGCCGTCGCCCGCGAACACGGTGACCTCAAGGAAAACTCCGAATACAAGATGGCCAAGCAGGACCAGCAGGTCCTCATGGCCCAGAAGACGCAGCTCCAGCGCGAGCTCGCCCACGCCCGCATCTCCGACTTCAAGGATGCCCCCGCCAACCAGGTCGGCGCCGGCAGCATCGTCGAGGTCAAGACCGACGCCGGCGCGACTGCCCGCTACACCATCCTCGGTGCATGGGACAGCGATCCGCAGAAAAACATCATCTCCTACAAGACGCCCCTCGGCCTCGCCCTCCTCGCTCGGAAGGTCGGCGACCGCGTCGCGGTCAAAACCGGTGGTGCTGAGGAAAATTACACCATCACCAAGATCACGCGTTACGTAGACGCCGCCTCCTAAGCGGCCCAACGACCCAAAGCGCCGCCCTGCCAACCGGGCGGCGTCTTTTTTCTGATGCTTCTGATTATTGGCATTCTGACCGGCTTTGCCGTGGCCGCGCCCGTCGGTCCGGTTGGCCTGCTCTGCCTTCGCCGCTCGATCACCGACGGCCGGCTCGTCGGATTCGTCACCGGGCTGGGCGCGGCCGTGGCCGATGCGCTCATGGCGCTCGTCGTCGTGCTCGGCGTCAGCACCATCACCAGCTTCATCGCCACGCACGCCATGCTGTTTCGGTGCGTGAGCAGCCTCCTCCTTCTGGGCATGGGCATCGGCGCGATTCTCATCCAGCCAAAGGAGCGCAGCACCAAAGGCGCCCTTCACGCGCCCAATCTCCACATGGCCTTTTATTCGGCCATCGCCCTGACCATCGCCAACCCCGTCACGATCGGCTCCCTCCTCGTCATCTTCACGGCCTTCGGCGTCATGGTCCACGTCAATGGCTGGATGGCTCCCAGCTGGCTCGTGATCGGCGTCTTCATCGGTTCGACGACTTGGTGGGCGATTCTGAGCACCTGCGCCGAGTGGTTCGGGCGCAAGCTCAATACCCACCTCCTCCGCACGATCAACATCGCCACCGGCATCATCCTGATCGTCTTCGGCTGCTACCATCTCGGCAAACTCCTGCTCTGCGCACTCTGATCCCCGCGCTCCGCATTTGCCAACCGCACGGCCTTTTGCACGCTCCGCCTTCGTGAACGCCTCCTGGGATATCTTAAAGACCCTCTCGGACCCGACGCGCCTGCGCCTCCTCGCCCTGCTCTCACAGGAGGAACTGTCCGTCGCCGAGCTCCAGGAAATCCTCAGCATGGCGCAGTCCCGCATCTCCTCGCAGCTCGCGCTCCTGCGCCAGGCCGACCTCGTGAGCGACCGCCGCGAAGGCAAAAAAGCATTCTACTCCCTGCGCGACGACCTGCCTGCGAAACACGCCGCCCTGCTCCAGAGCGCCATCGCCGCCGTCTCCGACCAGCCCGCACTCGCCGAGGATAAGGACAACCTCGACCGCATCCTCCAGAAACGCCGCCGGCACTCCGAACAGTATTTCAACCTCATCGCCGGCAAACTCGGCAAAGACTACTGTCCCGGACGCTCCTGGGAGGCCATCGGCCATCTCGCGCTCCGGCTCGTGCCGGCAGTCACCGTGGCCGACCTCGGCGCCGGCGAAGGCCTCATCTCACAACTCCTCGCGCGCCGCGCCGCCAAGGTCTGGTGTATCGACAACTCCCCGCGCATGGTCGAGGTCGGCACCGCACTCGCCGAGAAAAACGGACTCGCGAATCTTTCCTATAAACTCGGCAACATCGAAGCAGTCCCCCTCCCCGACCGATCCGTCGATGTCGCGATCCTCAGTCAGGCCCTTCACCACGCGGGGCACCCGCAACAGGCCGTCCAGGAGGCCTTCCGCATCCTCCGTCCAGGCGGGCAACTCATCGTCCTCGACCTGCAGGAGCACACCTTCGAACGCGCCCGCGAGCACTACGCCGACATCTGGCTCGGTTTCAAAGAGGGCACCCTCCACGGCTTTTTCAAAAAAGCGGGCTTCGTGAAAGTCGAGGTCACGCCCGTCTCCCGCGAGACGTCCGAACCCGGATTTGTCACCCTGCTCGCCTCCGGTCTCAAACCCGCCGAGACCACCGCCTGATTCCGCCGCGACGGCGCCTCGACACACGCCGGCGTCTCCCTCTAATCCGGTGGAGATGCGCATCTCGATTATCCTCGGACACCCCAAGCCCGGCAGCTTCAACCACGCGATCGCGGCCACCGCGCGCGACACCCTCGCCACCGCCGGCCACGACGTCACCCTCCACGATTTGCAAGCCGAGGGCTTCGATCCCGTCCTGCCCCCGGAGGAAACCGTGCGCGACGCCAAGCTTCCGCCCGACATCCAGCGCCACTGCGACGAAGCCCTCGCGGCCGACGCCTTTGTGATCGTCCACCCCAACTGGTGGGGCCAGCCCCCCGCCATCCTCAAAGGGTGGTTTGACCGCGTCATGCGCATGGGCCTCGCCTACCGCTTCGGGCCAAACGCCAAAGGCGAAATCGGCCCCATCGGACTGCTCCGCGCCCGCCAGGCCATCGTGTTTACCACCGCCAACACACCGCAGGCCGTCGATCTCGCCCGCTACGGCGACCCGCTGCAAAACCTCTGGACCCGCTGTATGCTCGAATTCGTCGGCATCCCGCACGTTCGCCGCATCAGCTTCGATCCGGTCATCGTCAGCACACCGGAGCAGCGCGCCGCCTGGCTCGCCGACGTGCGCCAGCACATGACAGAGCTGGCCCAGTCGCTGAGCCAGCCCCAGACGCCGGCAAACTAACGGCGGCGCGAGCCGCCCGTCGGCACGCCGATGGTAAACGAATCGTCCTCGGCGGGCGGAGGTGGCGGCGTGGCACGCCGCGCGGGCACTGTCTGCACAGGCGTCACGACCGGCTTCACAGGCGCCTTGGGCGCAGGTGTGCCCGAACCCATCGCAAAAAACAGCACGAGTGCGACGAGCGCCACGAGACCGCCGCACGCCCAGGGGACATAAGGAGCCCAGGACGGACGGGCCAGCCAAGTCTCGATGGAGCCGATCATCCGGCGCGCCTCCGCATTCTGCGGCTGCCGCTGGAGCAACTGTCTCCATAATTCCAAAGCGCGCTCGTAGTCGCCCGCAGTCGTCACCAGCGCAGCCAGTGCCTGCAGCTCCGTGTTGTGCGAGGGCAGCGATCCCTGGGGCGACAGCAGACGCTGCGCAGCCGCGCACTCGCCACGCTGGGCCAGCGCCAGCGCCTTGGACAGGCGCAGGCTCGCCACAATCGCCGTGCCGGAGGGTTTGTCTGACACCGTGGTGCTCATTTCCGTTAGCAGACCAGGGTTGAACCGTAGCCGCGCTGGGCCCGCTCGACCACCTTGCGGGGCAGCAGGTCCTGCAACTGGAAGACGACATTCTTCAGCTCGGCGAGGTTGTCACTGTCGAGGCAGGCGCGGCCCTGGCGGATGAGCGCCTCGGCGCGGGCAGTCTCGCGCATCTGCGGCGCGCTCTCCGCGAGCGCGTTGAAGTGCCCCTCCCAGAAGGTGCTTTGCCGGTAGAGAATCGACGAATAAACGTCCGAGATCTCCTCCATCTTCTTGCGCAGACGGTCGGCGTTTTTGTCCTCGATGATGATGCGCACCTGCTCGCGCAGGCTCTTCGCACGCGTCTTCTCCTCGATCGAGCCCTGCTGGGCCACGAGAGCTTCGAGGTCGTTGAGCCAGCCGTCGGCCTCCTTGACCGAGGCCGGCCACTCGATCAGCTCGGCGATGTCGTCGAGTTGGATCTTGAATTCGAGCAGCTCGCGGTCGGCCTTCAGCAGCGCATCGAAGTCAGCGCCCTGGTTGGCCAGCGCGCGGTCGAGCCCCTGAACGAGCGGCGACGACGCGAGGGCGTCGAGCTTGGCGAGCATCGCCTTGTCTTCGCCGCCCTTGGCCGCCTTCAGCTCGGCGAGGCGCTTCTTCTCGCGGTCGAGTTCGGCACGCAGGACCTCCAGATTCGGTTGCCGCACCTTTCCGCCGAGCTCGATGCGGGTCGGGAACTCCTCGTCGAGCAGCGGCACGTACGCGATCACCGTGAGGATGCGCGAGGTGTCCATGTGCAGCGAGACCTCGATCTCACTGCCGGCGGGCAGGTCTCGCTTGATCTTGTCGGACCAGATTTCGAGCGCGCCGATCAGCACGTTGCGGTCGGCCAGATTGCGGTTGCCCTCGACAATCGGGATGCGGATCACGCTGCCCGACTGCCCCTGGCGCAGATCGACGGCCGTCCGATACGTCTTGGTGTTCTTTGCCGGGAGGCCCTGCCCCTTGGTGAAGTGGACGCCGACCTTGTTGTCGGACATCGCCACACCCATGTTGTTGATGATGGGCTGCTCCTCCACCACGACGCCGAGCGTGTACTTGAGGTGGTCGGGGACGGTCTCGCACAGCGAGCCAGTGTCGTTGCGCAACTCGATCTGGAAGACGTTTTGCACGCCCTTCTCGGCGCGCACTGCAAACTGGAACGCTCCGGTCTCGCGCAACGCCACCTTGCCGCTGCGCCACTTCGACTGCTGGTTGATCAGCTCGATCGTAAATCCGTTCAGCGCACAGCCGCCGGGCGCCGACACCTTGCCGCCGATCAACGGCTCCAGGTCCGCCCCCACGGGTTTGTAGATCAACTCGACCGGGAACATGCGGCTCGAACCGGACGAGGCCGATTGCTTCACGTTGAGCCGCTGCGTACCGGCGAAAATCGCCGCACCGCGGGCGACGACCGTGAGCGGGTCCACACTGTGGTCGATCGGGATGGAGAGCTGCTCGCGGACCAGATCGCGGAAATAGGGCGCCAGTGTCGGGCCGCCCACGAAGATGAGTTTCTCGACAGCCGAGGGATCGACGCGTTTCTCCGAGAGCACCCGGCGGGCGATCTTGACGGCCTTGGCGACGATGGGCTCGGCCACCTTGGCGATCTCGCTGCGCGTGATCTCCGTCTCAAACGTCATGGTCTCGTTGGCCACCATGCGAAGCGTGGCTTCGAGATAGGTCGAGTCCTTCCGGGAAAGCTCAATCTTGGCGCTCTCGGTGGCCGCCTTCAGACGCAGGAGATCGTACTTGTAGGGGGCCGCGCCGCGCTTGAAGCCGTCGACCCGGAATTCCTTGGCCACGCGCGGGGCGAGGATCTGCTCGATGATCGCCCAGTCGATATCCGAACCGCCCAGGAAGTTGTCGCCGCCATGGTTGGCGACGACCATGCTGCCGTCCTGCGAACGGATGAGGGCCGCATCGAACGTGCCGCCGCCGAAGTCGAACACCAGCCAGTAGGCCTTGGCGTCGATTTTTTGGAAACCATAGGCGAGCGCCGCGGCCACCGGCTCCTGCAGGAGCGCCGCGGTCTTAAACCCGGCCAGCTCGGCAGCCACCTTCGTGGCATCGCACTGGTGCAGCTCGAACGCCGCCGGCACCGTGATCACCGCTGCGTTGAGCTCTTCGCCCTTTTTCTGGGCGACATCGGCGCGCAGCGATTTCAGCACCTCGGCCGAAAGATCCTCCGGCCGCATCCGGCGCCCGCTCGCCCGGAACACATACTCAAAGCCCGTGCCCATGCGGCGCTTGAACTCCAGGAAAACGTCGTCCTCGGTCCGCTCGTCGGTCGTCTTCGAACGCGCGTTCTGACCGACCCAGAGGTTGCCCGCACGGTTGATGTAAACGGCAGACGGGGTGATGTCCGCATCGATGTTGTTTTTAATCACCTCGGTCCCCGCACCTGAGACCATCGCAATGCTGCTGTTGGTCGTGCCAAGATCGATGCCGTAATCAATGGTTGTTCTGCTCATTTTTTCTCCGTTTCCAAATTGATCGGGATACCCACCACCACCTCGCCGACTTGCAGCAGGCGGTCCTTCCACAGCACGGACGGGCGCACGACCTCGATGATCGTATCGCGCGTGACGCCGGGCGTCGGTTGATAGGTCAACACCTTCACCGGCAGGCCTGCGTCATAGGGCTGGTTGAGAAGATCGTTTATCTGAAGGCCCATCTGGGCAAAGCCCTCCATCGCCCCCTCCACATGCCGGTAGAGCCGGCGGGTCTCCTCCTTCGCCTCCTGGGTCACTGGATCGACCATCTTCGTCTTGGCGCGCCAGATGTTGGTCGCGACTTGGCAAAGCGAGGCCATCAAGGCCTCGATCTCCCGGGCCGCAGCCGGGTCCGGCACGGCGGATTCCTTGGGAGCACTCATGCTGTCTTGAATCGCGCTCCATTCGGCCATCGCGGCGTCCACGGGTGCATCAGGAAACCGCACCAACGTGCGCGGGTCCTTCGCCAGGAGCAGAGTTGATATTTTCGGGGTGGGCATGGGAGGAGTTACGAGGGCTGCGCCGCCAGCGCATCGATGACATGCCCCATGATCGAGGCATTCCACACGAGCCCCAGCGAGTACACTTTTTTGGCCTTGGGGTTATCCATGTTGGCGACCGTCAGACAGCCATCTTCGATGCTGTGCTGCAAATTTGCATAAGGAATCCAGGCTTCCTTTTTCCACAAAAACGCTTCGGCCGTAAACTGCATCCCATGTTTGGTTAATGGCGTGTCGCCTAGGTACACGATCTGGCCGCCGCGGATCGAAAATACAATTCGGGAGATCAACCCCGGGGTCAAAAAATAATAAAATGAATTCAGAATACTCTGATAGCCCGCCTCGGCGGCCTCATCGCCGAGCAGGAGGTTGCAATCGAGCGCCACCTCCACCTCCGCGGATCGCCAGGCCACCAGATAGTGGGAGGCCTGCGTCTCTCCGTCTGCCACCAGATAAAGACCATGCCGGAAGCCGGTCAGCGTCTCGGGCGTCACCCATTGCTCGTTGTGGCGGATGCCGCGTGCATCGATCTCGATCGTGTCGGTCTCCGTCTCAATATGCAGCGCCTTCTGATCAAGGGCCTGCTGCTCGGATTGGAGCGCCGCCAAGTCCGCCTCCAGACTCTCTCGCACGTCCGCTGCACTCGGCAGCTGCAGCGCCGTCTGGAGCATCGCCCCGAGGGTTTCAAACTGTCCCCAGTCGCCAGACATCGCGGCCGCCAGTTGGTGCAACATCAACGCGATCTCGTTGGCATACTCAACACGCGCCAGCTCGGTCAGCGTCATGCCTTCGAATAGCGGGATCAGCTCGCTGACGATGCGTCCGTAGGCCTCGTGCGGAGTGGCCTTGATCGAGCCGGCGATCGACTCGGCCTTGTCGTACCACTCAACCGCAGGGCCCTCCTCCTCCGCATTGCGCCGGATGACCGTGTAAGTCTCGTCCAGCCGCTGGCGGGATTCAGGCAGCATTTCCATTCGGCCAAGCCGGCGCAGGACCGCCACGCAGCCCGCATTGTCGAGCGTCACGCGCTGATAATCCACGGCCGCATCCAGCGCCGCCGAGACCACCGTGTTGGCCAGTTCGAGATAAAGCGGTCCCACGCCCTGGCGCAGCGTCGCGACCAACCGGAGATCCTCCGCGCAGCGGCGCAGCAGCAACGCCGCCACCGGGAGCCCCGCGGCCCGGTTTTTGGCGAGGTCGTTGCGGGCATCCAGCACACGACGGTCGATCCGACGCAGCACCGGCAGCACGCACGACTCCATCGCACGCCGCACCAGCGCATCGCTCCGAGGCACGCGCCCCACCATCGATGCTGCGATCTCGGCCCGACTCTTGCGCCCGGCCTCCGCATGGCGCAGCGCCAGATTCGTGCAAATCTTGGCCAACGCACTCGGCAGGGAAAAACGTAGCTGCCGCGCAAAATCCACCGGTACCTGCGCATCGCCGAGCGCCATGATCCGCGCCCTCAGCCGGTCCCAGACAAAATCCTTTGAGAGTACCTGAGCCCAGTAGATGAGCGCCTGCCGCCAAAAATATCTCAACTGGGCCTCCGACGGCGCCGCCGAGCGCTCCAGGTCCAGTGCGAGCAGCTGATAATACACGGCCAAGTTGTGCACCGCGATCGGCTCATTGCCATCGGCCTCCTTCCGCCACACCTCCCAAGCCCCCATCGTGTCGCCACGCCCGAGCGCCTCGATCCCCCGGTCCGCCTTGTCCGCGGGAAAACTCACCGGCCAGAACCAGAAAAACTCGTAGACCAGCCGCACGCGCGGGTCCTTCAGCACCTGCGTCGCCTCGCGGATATCGTCGAGCGTCGGCGCGGGCTCCGGGGCAAAAGACCACTGAAACACCGGCGCCTGCAACTCAGCCGACAACTTCAGCTCGTCCACCCGCTTCGAGACATCGCGGGCACTGGCCAGCGCCGGCAGCCCCGTGCGCCGAAACGGCTGGTTCATGAAAAGCTCCGGCGTCGCCAAGTCCAACAACACCGCACATGGCTCCGCCGGCTTTTGATTCAAGGAGTCGGCGTTCCCGCTTTTCGCAGCTGTTTTGACGGTCTCTAGCATGTGGGGCGCCCTATCGGGATTTCAACGCGGGCAAATGTCAATGCGTCTGCACGATGCAGCACCATTCAAAATCCGAATCGTGTATCCGGC
>MWDT01000033.1 GCA_002070825.1 Verrucomicrobia bacterium ADurb.Bin122 | reverse complement strand
GTCCGCAGCGCATCCGCCCTCCGCTTCATCAGCGCGAGACTGCACGCCAGATTGTAATGCGCCGTCGCATTCTCCGGCTGTAAGCGCACCAGACGGCGGTCCATCCGAAGCCCATCGGCGATGCGTCCCTGCTGGGTGTAGAGCCCACCGAGCAGCTCGATCACTTCTGCGTAGCTCGGATCGCGCCGGTAGACGCTCTCGTAGAACGCCGTCTCAAATTCCATGTCCCGTGGTGGCTGGCCCATGTTCGTCCCGGATACTCAGCAACGGCGCGCACAGGCACCCGTCTCTCGAAACGCATTGCAATGCGCCGTCACCTGCAGCCGCTGCGAGACGGCGGTCAGTCCAAGTTTGGACGCCACGGTGTTTCCGTACCAATCGAGAAACGGCGCACTGATCTCAAAAATCCGATCGCAATCCACGCACACCACCTGCGCCACTGGCGCACCGTTTTCCGCGTTCGGGCGGTAGTATTTCTCGCCCGTGCCGATGTCGACCTCGCGCAACAGCGCACTCTCGGTCATGATGGGCAGCGTGCGGTACACCGTGGCGCGCGACACAGAATCGTCGATCGCACGCGCCAGATTCAGGAGCTGCTCCGCCGTGAAATGCTCCTTCTGTGCGAAGGCGGCATCAAAGATGGCCAGTCGTTGATTGGTCACACGCAGGCCTTTCTGGGACAAATAGCTCTTAAATTTATCGCGTGCTTCGGAGGTGCTCACGACGCGACTGTTTGTTGCGCGCCGGGGGCTGTCAACCCGTCGATTTCGACGGCAAGCGCGCTTGCCTGACTCCGCCGCCTGCGCCATCACGGCGCGCATGATCGTCGGCGTGCACCCCCTCGCGGGATTCGACAAACTCCTCCACTACCAAGTGCCGGAGCCTCTGCGCGCCTCGGTCCAGCTCGGCTCGCTCGTACGCGTGCCCGTGGGCCATCGCATCAGCCTGGGAATAGTGGGCGTCGAAGGCCCCCCGAAAGACTTCCCCATCGACCGCCTCAAGAGCGTCGCCGAAGTCGTCCACCCGTTTCCCGCCCTGCCGCCGGACCTGCTCCAGCTCGCGCGCTGGATGGCGCACTACTACGCGGCCCCCCTCGATGGCATCATCGAAACGATGATTCCCGCGCCCGTGCGTGCCGGGGCCGGACTCAAGCAGGAGAAGTTACTGAGCATCGCCCAGCAACTCACGGCGGAGGAGTTCGCAAAACTTGAGAAACGCGCGCCGCAGCAGGCGAAGCTTTACCAGTTCCTCTCACAGCAATTTCAACCTCAGAAAAAATCGCTCGTGCTGGAGCGGCTCGGACTGAGCGCAGCCGTCGTCGCGGCACTCGTCAAACGCGGCGCGATTCGCGAGGAGACACGCCGTGTCGAGCGCATCGCATACGCCGACGATTTTGCCGAGCCCGAGCTCGTCGCCGCCCTGCCACCTACGCTCAATCAGGAACAGCGCGCGGCCGTCAGCGACATCGAGGCAAGCCTCGCATCGGGCAAATTCGGCACCTCGCTGCTACACGGCGTCACTGGCTCCGGAAAGACCGAGGTTTACCTGCATGCCATCGACGCCGCACTCAAGGCGGGCGGCGGCGTGATTTTCCTCGTGCCCGAGGTCGCCCTCACGCCGCAGACCGTCGCCCGCCTCCGCTCGCGACTGGAGGCCATCGCGCCCGGCCACCGCTGCGTCGTCTGGCACAGCCTGCTCAGCGAAGGCGAACGCCTGGACGGCTGGCTCGCGCTGGCCACCGGCGAATCCCGCGTGGTCGTCGGCGCACGCTCCGCAATCTTTGCCCCGATCCAAAATCTCCGGCTCATCGTCGTCGACGAGGAGCACGAGCCGGCGTACAAACAGGACGAGACACCGCGCTACCATGGCCGCGATGTCGCCGTCGTCCGCGCCAAGCTCAATGAGGCCGTCTGCGTACTCGGCTCCGCGACGCCCTCACTGGAAAGCTACACCAACGCGCTCAACGGACGCTATCGCCTCCTCGAGTTGAAGCAGCGCATCGACTCCCGCCGCATGCCCGACATCGACATCGTGGACATGCGCATCGAGATCACGCGACAGCGCGGGCTCACCACGCTCTCGCGCAAGCTCGTCGACGCCATGCACGCCCGCCTCGCACGCGGCGAGCAAACCATCCTGTTCATCAACCGGCGAGGCTACTCCAGCTCCATGATGTGCCCGAAGTGCGGCCACATCGAAGAGTGCCAGCATTGCAGCGTCGCCCTCACCTACCACCGGGCCGACGAAACGCTCCGCTGCCACCTCTGCGGCGAGCAAAAGGAGGCGCCGGCCCGTTGCCCCCAATGCGGCTCCACCGAGATCCGCTGGCGAGGACTCGGCACCCAGCGCGTCGAAGAGGCCGTCCGCCGCGTGCTCCCCCGCGCCCGCATCGAGCGCATGGATGCCGACACGATGGCCAAGAAAAACCGTTTCCGCGAAGTGCTCGGCAACTTCCGCAGCGGCAAGATCGACGTGCTCATCGGCACCCAGATGATCGGCAAGGGGCTGGATTTCCCCAACGTCACGCTCGTCGGCCTGATCGACGCCGACATCTCGATGCACGTGCCGGACTTTCGCGCCACCGAGCGGACGTTTCAGCTGCTCGTGCAGGTGGCGGGCCGCGCCGGGCGGGGCGATCGCGCCGGCGAGGTCGTCGTGCAAACCTTCACGCCCCAATCCGAGGCGGTCCAGTTTTCACGCCACGCCGACTTTGCCGGGTTTGCCGCGCACGAGATGCAGATGCGCGAGCAGTTTCGCTATCCGCCCTACCGGCACATGCTCCACCACCTCTTTCGGGGAGCGAATCCGGAGAAGCTCAAGTTCTTCGCCGAACAGTGGGCCAAACAAGTCGAGCAACATTTCGGCGATCGCATCGAGCTGCGCGGCCCCGCAGCGGCGCCGATTGAAAAAATCAAAGACGAGTACCGCTGGCAGCTCTGGTATTTCACCGCCAGCGTGCCCCGCGTGATTGGCGAACTGAATCAGTTGCGCAACGAATTCGCCTGGCCCGATGGCCTCACACAGGTCCTCGATGTGGACCCGGTGAGCCTCGTCTAGGGCGTGGCGTGGCGCTTATTTTTCCAGCGCCTGATAGACCTGCACCTTGAATTTCTGGGCAAGTCCGGTGTTCCAGCCGCCGTGGAGCTGGGTCATGAAGAGGAACGCGAGGCGCTCCTTCGGATCGATGACGTAGTGCGGATAGTAGGCGCTGCTCCAGCCGTAGGCACCCTCGGAGCCGAGTTCGCCGTAATAGCCCAGATCCTCGAGCACCCAGAAACCGAGGCCAAAGGCATTGGTCTCCTGAGCATATTTGTCGCCCGTCTGGTTCGTATGCATGAGCTCCACCGTTTTCGGGCTGAGCAGCCGCACGCCATCCAGCTCGCCACCATTGAGGAGCATCTGGATAAGACGCCCATAGTCCGACGCGGTCGAAAGCAGGCCGGCGCCACCGGAGAAACACTTGCGCGGCCCGTGCACGTAGTCGCTCTTTTCAGAGGTCTCATCGAGGACGATTTTCCCATCGACGAGCTTGTACACCGGCGCCAGGCGTCCGGCCTTTCCCGGCGGCAAAAAGAAGCAGGTATCGACCATGCCAAGCGGTTTGCAGACGCGCTCCTCGATGAACCGATCGAGCGGCTGGCCGGAGACGACCTCGATCAGGCGTCCGAGCACATCTGTGGAATAACCATATTGCCAGGCCTCGCCTGGCTGGCCTTGGAGCGGAAGCTCCGCGAGACGTTTCACGGCATCGCCAATCGTCTCGTCGCGGTTCGCAAAGTACCACCAGGTAAACCCGGCCTTTTCGTAGAGTTCGCGCGCCGGACCATCGCCATAGGTGAGCCCCGCGGTGTGCCGCATGAGATCGCGGATCGTGATCGAGCGCTTCGCAGGCACGAGCACGTACTTCACCTGCGCGGGCGAACCGGCCGGAGGCGGCACCGCGACCTGGCGGTTGGCAAACTCTGGCAGATATTTCTCGACCGGGTCGTTGAGCAGGAATTTGCCCTCCTCGTAGAGAATCATGGCGGCCGTGGTCGTCACGGCCTTGCTCATCGAGGCGATGCGGAAAATGGCATCCTTGGGCATGGGCGTGCCGGCCTCGACGTCCTGCATGCCATAGGATTTTTCAAAGACGAGGCGGCCATCCAGGCGGATATGGACAACGGCGCCTGCGATCTGCCCGCGCGCCACATGGTCCTCGAAAAGGCGGTCGAGTCCCGCGAGGCGCGTCTGCGAAAAGCCACTCGATTCAGACTGAGGCGCGGCAGAGGCCTGTGCGGCTGGCAGCGGCGTCAGGGAAGCGAAAACAACGACGAGTCCCAGAATCAGGGATGTAAGGCGGAGTAGGTTCATCGTGTTTTCAAAGCAGCAAGCCCCGCCCACTCGGACAATCTTTTCCGGGCATAAAAAAAGCGGCCGCACGCGTGCGGCCGCTTTCGAAGCAAACGAGATTACTTCCAGAAATTATCAGCCGTGTCTGCCTTGCTCTCTTTACGGGAGGAGGACTGGCCGGTGGAGGACGCGCTCGCCGTCGCGCGCGCAGAAGCAGTCGCTTTGGCACGAGGCGCGGAGGCGGTGGCCCGCTCGCGGGGCTCCGCGGCCTGTTTTGACTGAGGCTTGGAGGCCTCGGCTTCATGCGCTTCGGGCTCGGCAGACGTTTGCTGCTGCTCAGTGTCTTCAGCCTGACCGCCTGCGCCTTTCACCATGGCAGTGAGGTCGGCGATCACAGCGCGCAAGCGTTCGGTCTGAGTGTTGAGCTCGGTAGCCGCGCTCGAGGTTTCCTCGGCGGTGGCGGCATTGGCCTGTGTGACGCGGTCCATCTCGCCAACGGCGCGCGTGATCTGTCCGATGCCCTCGCTTTGCTCTTTGGACGCCATCGCGATCTCGGCGATGAGCTCATCGACTTTGCGGACCTTGCCGGTAATCTCATCGAGGCCCTTGGCGACTTTTTCGCTGATGCGGGCGCCCTGCTCGCTGCGGGAGGCGGCATCGGAGATCTTCTGGGCGGTCTCACGCGCGGCCTGTACGCTGCGCTGTGCGAGCGCCCGGACCTCGTCGGCGACGACGGCAAAACCTGCACCGGCTTCGCCGGCACGGGCTGCCTCGACTGCGGCATTGAGGGCGAGGATGTTCGTCTGAAAGGCGATCTCGTCGATCGTCTTGATGATCTTGGAAATTTCGCTGCTGGAAGACTGGATCGCCTGCATGGCGACCTGCATCTCGCGCATGTCGGTGGAGCCGGAATCGGCGGCGGCGCGGGCTTGGTTGGCCAGCGTTTTGGCCGTGTCGGCATTCTCAGCATTGCGCCGCGTCATCCCGGCCATTTCTTCCAGGGAAGCACTGGACTCTTCAAGTGCGGCGGCCTGGGCCGACGAACCTTCCGCCAATGAACGACTGGCGGAGGTGACCTGACCCGCCGCGGTGGTCGTCAAATCGACGTCCGAACGGAGGCTTTCAGAAATACGGAGGATGGGGCGGGTGACATTGCGGCCGATGATGACCGCGAGGAAAATGCCAAGGACAAGGCCACCGAGCACCAGCCCAAGTACGAGAGCCTCGTCGCGCTTCTGTGATGCCTGTGCCTGGCGGTCGATATTGGCCTGCAGCTCGCTGACGGAGGTGCGCACATTGGCCACTTTTTTGGCAAACTGGGGCGCGAGTTTTTCGAGCTGGGCGACGACTTCACCGCGCTGCGAGGAAAAGTCCACGATGCGGTCAAAGGAGCCGAGGTATACAGTGACATCGGAGAGGATTCCGGCCAAAAGCTTGGCTTTCTCCGGGTCGGCAAGGCTCTCATCGAGCTCGGCGGCATCCTTGAGTTCCTGGGCAATGGTGGCGACCTGCTTTTGCATCGCCAAAAACGACTCGCGGGCCTTTGCGGCCAACGCGGGGTCCTGGGTGAGCTGGAAGCTGTTTACGTAGGTGAAGCCCTCGTAGAGATTCTGAAGCGCCGAGGAGGTTTTGAACGAGGCGCTCATGTCGCCACTCTGCCGAGCGGACACGAGAACGTTCTTAAGCGCCTCGGCCATCTTGGCGCCGCTCGGCTCAAGCAATTCGGCGACCTCTTTCTGGGAGTCGTCGTGCAAGGTGATGATCCGGCGAAACGCCTTGTCATAATCGCCGAGGAGCTTGCGGGCATCGGCAAGGTCGGCCTGGCGGGCGGAATCAGTCGTGATCTGGCCGGCCTGCTCAAAGGTCGCGAGGAGTTTCTTCTGCTCGTTATCGAACGCGGTACGCGCGGTGGTGCTGCCCGTCACCAGGTAGTCGCTGACGTCCATCCGGAGGGCGAGCATCGAGGCCTCCAGCTGGGCAGCGAGGTTCGTCTCCGCCGTCGTCGAGGAGTAGCGCACGAGCTCTGCGCCGGCGCTCGACAGGGCGATGCGCGCGACAACCGCGACGAGACAGAAAATGAAGAGAACTGCGGCGAAACCAAAAGCAATTTTACGGCCGATCGTCAGTGCGGGAAGTCTCATGGAGTGGAAATAGAGATGCGTGTTGGGGATGAGTGGGGGGTAAGTTGAGTGACGCACGAAGGGCCCGAATGTCACGTTGTATTTTCACCCATCGAACGGGGGATTCTACACGCGAAAGCACGCGGCAAAATCTTGGCAAAAACACTAATCTTCGGCGTTAAAACGGAAGGGAATCGTGATGCGCATTTTCACTGGATTGCCACCGACTTTCGCGGGATTAAACGTCCAGCGCTCGATCGCATCCAATGCGGGGCGTTCGAAGTCGGGATGGGTGCTTTTGACAATGGTGGCACTGATGACTTTGCCCTTCTCGTCGATGACGACCTGGACGGCAGCCAGACCGGAAATCCCATCCCGCTTCAGAGTGGAGGGGTAGCGAGGAGCCGCAGTCTTTATCGGAGTGGGCTTCTCATCGACCTTCGTATAGATCCCATCCGCATCCTGTGCGAACAGGGGAACTGCGGCCAACAATGCGCCTACGAGGAGATACCGTGAGAACTGTTTCATGGGGGAATGCATTAAGAACGCTTGTCGGTAGCAATCGTCGCAAGCGCATCTCGCTTAAGCACAAATTCTGTTCCTGCACCATAAACTCGCGGATTTAGATGAGTCGCTTTTCCACTCGCCATTAGCCGCTTACTTCATCGTCCCCCCATCCTGGGTAATAATACGAAAGCCGCCAGACGACGAAACGCGGGCGGCTTTCGAGCAGAAATCGGAAAGGGCTCAACTCGACTGGAGCAAGTTCAGGACCGTGCGCGGAGATTGGTTGGCCTGCGAGAGCATCGCCGTCCCGGCCTCGACGAGGATATTGTACTGGGCGAGATGAGTCGTCTCCTCTGCGACATCGACATCGCGGATGCGGGAGATCGCCGAGGTGAGGTTCTCGTGCTCGATTTGCAGGGTGCTCGCCGCAAGCTCAAGGCGCGACTGGGCACCTCCGATCGCCGCACGATTCTCCGCCACTTCCTGCAAGCCCGAGGTGACCGTCGCGACCAATCCGCTGCTCTGGACAGAGGTGGTAAACGCGCCGGTTGCGTCCTGCTGGATGAGGCTGAGCATCGCGCCCTGGCGTAGATTGGAGCCGGGGATCGTCATCGTCTGGGTGACGGTATCGCCGATGCGGATGGTCGTCCCCGTAGGATTGGGGCCGAAGAGCTCGACGCCATTGTACGAGCCAATAGGCGAGCTGACATCGGCAGTGCCTCCGATTTCAGCCGTGGTACCGCCGATGGTGTCGCGCAACTGCTGCTGCAGGCCCTCGAACTCCTTTTGATAAAGGGCGAGGTCGTCCGAGTTCTTGGTGTTGTCGGAAGCCATGATGGCGAGCTCCGACATGCGGGTGAGAATCTCTGACATCCCGCTCATGAAACCATCGCTGGTCTGCACGAGGGAGATTGCGTTCTGCACATTGGTCGCGGCAGCGGTAGCGCGTCGATCCTGGGCGGAAAGCTTTTCGGAGACGGCCAAGCCGGCCGAGTCATCCGAGGGCTTCACAATCTTCGAGCCCGAGCTGAGACGGTTGAGCGACCGGCCAAGGATCTCCTGATTTTCGGTCAGGTTGCGAGCCGCGGCCAGGGCCTGGCTGTTGGTATTGATCACGCTCATGGGTTGGACGGTTGATTGTTAGCGGGCGTGGGCACCGGCTGGGGTGAGACCTTCGGCAGGCTGAGCTTGGGAAGCGCAGGGGCCGTGGCCGCCGGTTTCATGACGGCAGATTGATTCGACGCCGCGATGTCCGAGAGGACTTCCTTGCGGAAGATCGGGATGTTGCGAGGCGCCTCGATACCGATTTTCACCGTATCGCCATCGATCCGCGTGATGCGGATCTCAATATTGCCGCCAATGACAATCGCCTCGTTGGCTTTGCGAGAGAGGACGAGCATGGGGGGTTAGGCGTTGGTGGACTCAGCGACGACGAGTGGGTAGCGTGCGTCGTAGCGGGAATGGTTTGCAAGCACGACTTGTTTGGCAAGCCCGGTGCGGCGGTTGATGATGATCGGGCCGATGAGATTCACCGTGGCCGTGACCGGCTCGGTATTTTTCACCGTCACAATATTCAGCACAAGTGCATCGGCGGGATCCGAAATGCCCAGAAAGGCCGCATCCTCATCGAAAAGTTCGGGCTCATAATCGGGGACGACGCCATTGGGCTCGATCACGACAAATTGCACCGTATCGGGGCCATACAATCGGAGCCAGCGGAACGGCAATTGGTCGGGCTGGAACAACAAATCGAAGGACTTGTGCTCGGGAAACCCGATGAGCCCTTCCGGCAGACGGAGAAGATTCCCCGAGGCGTTATCGGCAGTGAGAGTTTCAGGGCTGACTTTCATGAGTGCGGGCAAAAGAGGATTGAGGATAGGGGCTTTGCATTGATGCGTTTATCTTATGCTAATGGCATGCCTCAGAATACACACGAAGCACTGCCTATTAATAAATAGCAATTTGTGTTATTTTTTATAAAATCAGCAAATCCGAAGGATGCCCGAAATGGGTGGGCTGGGCAATCTTTGCCGAGTCGGAGTGGATGGCAACCCAAGCCTTTTTCGCACGTTTCTCAAGGCCCGTCCCGGAATCGGGAATCGAGCGTCCCAACCATGGAGCCCGGCAGCCCCCGCGACACTCACCCAAAACAGAAGATTGAATCATAACTATTTACATACAAACAATATATTAAAAACACAAACATTTGGCATAGTCTGTGCGAATGAGAAACCATGACCACGCTCTCCAAATCCCATACGCTATTCGGTCTGGCCCTCACCATTCCCATGCTCGCAATCGGCACGCCCTACCTCGGCTCGCTGATCCGCCCTGACATGTTCATGGCCTACTACGCAATCGCCGGACTTGCGATGCTGGCCGCCCAATCGCACCGCCCGACGCGCCACAAAACACACTGAGCGGCGCCGGGACCCTCCCTGCCCCGCACCAACGCGCGCGCATTCCCCCGCACTTGGCGCGCCTCACATTCTCCCATTGCCGGCGCGCACCGACTCGCATCTGGTCAACTCGCGCCCAAACGGCTTAGTCTCCGCCCTCCATCATGCCCCACCGCATCCTCATCGCAGACGATCAGAGTGACGTCCTCGAAGCCCTCCGGCTCCTCCTCAAAGTCGAGGGTTACCAAATCGAGACCGTCAAATCTCCCGCGGCCGCGATCAAGGCCATCGAGTCCTCCGACTTCGCCCTGCTCCTGATGGATCTCAACTATGCCCGCGACACCACCTCGGGCGAAGAAGGACTCTCCCTGCTCGATAAAATCCAGACGCTCGACGCCACCCTCCCCGTCGTCGTCATGACCGCCTGGGCCACGATCGATCTCGCCGTCGAAGCCATGCGCCGCGGCGCCAAAGATTTTATCCCCAAGCCGTGGGACAACCAGCGCCTGCTCACCATCGTCAAGACGCAGATCGAGCTCGGCAGCGCACTCCGCGCCTATCGCCGCCTCGAAGAGGAAAACCAACTGCTTCGCGGCAAAGAAGGCCCCGTCCTCATCGCGCAGGCCCCCTCGATGCGCCCGGTCCTGGAGGTCATCGCACGCGTCGGCCCAGCCGATGCCAATGTCCTCATCACCGGCGAAAACGGCAGCGGCAAAGGCATCGTCGCCCAGGCGCTCCACGCCGTCTCCAACCGCGCCTCGCGCCCACTCATCTCGGTCAACATGGGCGGCCTGCCCGAAGGCGTTTTCGAGAGCGAACTCTTCGGCCATGTCCGCGGCGCCTTCACTGACGCCAAGACCGACCGCGCCGGCCGCTTCGAGCTCGCCGACCAGGGCACCCTCTTCCTCGACGAAATCGGCAACATCCCACTCTCCCAGCAGGCCAAGATGCTGCGCACCCTTGAGCGCGGCGAGTTCGAGCGCGTCGGCTCCTCGAAGACACATCACGTCAACGTCCGCCTCATCTCCGCGACCAACGCCGACCTCTCCGCCGAAGTCGCCGCCGGCCGCTTCCGTCAGGATCTGCTCTTCCGGCTTAACACGATCCACATCCACCTGCCGCCCCTGCGCGAACGCCGCGAAGACATCCCGCTCCTCGCCCAACATTTTCTCAAGCGCCACCTCGCCCGCTACCGCAAACCCGTCACCGGCTTTGAAGAAGCCGCCCTCGACGCCATGCTCCGCTACGCGTGGCCCGGCAATGTCCGCGAGCTCGACCACGCCATCGAGCGAGGCGTGCTCATGGCCCCCGCCAAGGTGATCCGCGCCGCCGATCTCGGCCTCAACGCCACCCAAGCGACGCCCAGCCTCGACGAGATGAGCCTCGAACAAGTCGAAGCCTACCTCATCAAACGCACCCTCGCCCGCCACGACGGCAACGCCCGCCAGGCCGCCGAAGACCTCGGACTGAGCCGCAGCGCCTTCTATCGCCGACTCGAAAAATACGGCCTCTGATTCGCGCTCGTTTTTCGCACGCGCCGGTGCTCCCATTGGCCCGCACCGACCGTTTCCCCATTCCCGCACCATGCGGCGACTCCACCACGACCAACTCGTCTTCGTCTACGCTCTGCTCGCCGGCCTGCCGGCCGTCGTCGTGGCGCTCATCCTGCTCTTCCAGGGCGGCTATTCCGAACGCGTCCTCTGGACGCTCTCGCTGCTGATCTTCGGCTTCTGGTTCGGCTTTGCGAGTGCCGTGCGCTGGCGCGTCATGCGCCCGCTGCAAACCGCCACCAACCTCCTCTCCGCCGTGCGCGAAGGCGACTTTTCGATCCGCGCCCACGCACGGCTCGACAGCGAAGACCCACTCGAAACGCTCCACGCCGAGATCAACCAGCTCGGAACTATCCTCCGCGAGCAACGCCTCAGCGCCATCGAAGCCACCGCGCTCCTCAGCACCGTCATGGCCGAGATCGACGTCGCCATCTTTGCCTTCGACGGGAGCAAAACGCTCCGCCTCGCCAACCGCGCCGCGCAACGCCTGCTCGAACAACCTGCCGAACGCCTCCTTGGCAAAACCGCCACCGATCTCCGCCTCGGCGAACTGCTCGAAGGCGAGCCCTCGCGCCTGCTCACCACCGGCCTGCCCGGGCACGCCTCCAGCCGCTGGGGCATGCGCCGTACCACCTTTCGCGAAGGCGGACTGCCGCACACCCTCGTCGTCGTCTCCGACCTCAGCCAGGCCCTCCGCGAAGAAGAGCTCCA
>MWDT01000032.1 GCA_002070825.1 Verrucomicrobia bacterium ADurb.Bin122 | reverse complement strand
AGGCCACGCGTCGCTCGCAGATCCTCCACCTGCTCCGACAGCTCGTCCACCCGATGGCGCAGCCCGCGCACGAGAAAGACTGAGACGAAACTCCAGACGACGAGCCATGCCAGCAACGCGAGGATGAGGACCACGAGTAATTCGATCATATAGAGGAAGAGGAGCCCCGACAGAGCAGGCCTGCGGGAAATTCACTCCACGAGCCCCCACCCATTCTGGCAAGCCGGCATCTTCCAACTATCACAGAATCAAGCATTCAAGAGCCGTCAGGCACCGCAAATTCGTAAAACAACTGTAATCCACCTCCGCATTTCCGAGCCCCCACCACGACTTTCGTGAAGTTCCCCGGCGAAAACTCACCCCAGTCAGAGACTAATCAATCGCACTCCAGAGCAACCAAACAGTGCCTAGTATATAGGCCAAAACGCCTTGCGGGAAACCCGACCTACGGGGACGGCAGAAAACGGCCCCTGCTTTTATTCAGGCAAGGCATAAGAGACGGAGCGCACATGGCATTTCCTGTTTAGCCAGAGCCGGTGTATGCTGGATACTCTCCACTTACAGCCATGATCGTCCGCGACACTCTGTTCTACCGCACGCTGGTCTCCATGGCCCGACAGCGGCCCGGCCTCGACGAACCCCGCTGCCAGGCGATGCTCGACATCCTATCAGCCGCCGACGCCCTGCGCAGCGCACTCCGTCACAGCCTCCACTACGCGGAGATCAGCGAGCTGCAATTTTGCGTGCTCACAATCCTGCTCGCACTCGACCCGCTGCCCTGCACCCCGGCGCTCCTCGCCGATCACGCGGGCGTCTCGCGCGCCGCGATCACCGAAGCCCTCGACCGCATTGAGGCGCGCAAGTGGATCACCCGCGACCGCAGCCAGGAGGACCGCCGCACCTATTTTATCCGGCTCACCGAATTCGGCCGCACCGTCATCGACCAACTGGCCCCCGCCGTGATCCGCCACCTCGCCCTGCAAGCCGACGGGCTGAAGGGTAATGCCCCCCAGCAACTCCAGGAACTGTGCGGCAAACTCGGCGCCCCCATCACTCCCCTCGCAACCGCCTAATCTCAGACCTCCCCTTCCAACTATGAATAAACGCCTGTTTCTCACCGCAGTGATCGCGCTGGCCGTCTTCGGCGCCATTTTCGGCTACAAAGTCCTCGCCATCCGGCGCGAGATGGCCGCCCACGCCGCCATCGTCATGCCCCCATCCACTGTCAGCGCCGCGGCCGTCACTCAACAAACCTGGCCCAATACGCTCTCGGCCGTAGGCACCCTCGCCAGCTTCCAGGGCACCACCCTCAAAACGGAACTCGACGGGCTCGTCCTCAACGTCGTCGCTCAATCCGGCGCCGTCGTCGCCGCCGGCGATACCCTCGTCGTCCTCGACACCGCCAGCGAACAGGCCCAGCTGCGCGGCCTCGAAGCCCAGGCCAAGCTCGCTGAAATCAACCTCAACCGCGCCCGCGAACTCCGCACCAGCGGCACCAATACGCCCTCCGATCTCGACGCCGCCGAAGCGACCGCCGCCCAAGCCGCCTCCGCCGTCGATCAACTCAAGGTCACCATCGCCAAGAAACACCTCGCCGCCCCCTTCGCCGGTCGCCTCGGCATCATGCAGGTTTACCCCGGCCAGTTCCTCTCCAAGGGCGATCCCATCGTCGTCCTCGAAAGCATCGACCCCATCCACATCGACTTCTCGCTCCCGCAACAGGAGCTCGGCCGCCTGAGCGAAGGCCAGCCTGTGCAACTCACCGTCGATGCCTACCCCGGCCGCACCTTCGACGCCAAGATCACCGCCATCAGCCCCCGCATCGACGGAGCCACCCGAGCCATCGACATCCGCGCCACGCTCGCCAACACCGACGAATCCCTCCGCCCCGGCATGTACGGCCGCGCCGAAGTCATCCTCCCGCCCACCGAACGCGCGCTCGTCCTCCCCTCGGCGGCCATCATTCACAACCCCTACGGCGAATCCGTCTTCGTCATCGTCGACGGCAAAGCCCAGCAGCGCTTCGTCAAAACCGGGTCCCAACGCGGCGACCTCATTCTGATCACCGACGGCCTCAAGGTCGGCGAGCAGGTCGTCACCGCCGGCCAGCTCAAACTGCGCAACGGTGCCCCCGTCCACGTCGACAACTCCGCCGCCCCCGAAGCCCACGCCGCCCCCAAGCCCTCCGAAAGCTAAGCCGAGGACACCCTCATGCGTTTCACCGATCTCTTCATCCGTCGCCCCATTCTGGCGACGGTAGTCAACCTCTTCCTGCTGCTCGGCGGCTGGCTTTGCTTCAAAGCCATGGTCATCCGGCAATACCCGGAGACCAATAACGCCGTCGTCTCCGTCACCACCTCCTATCCTGGCGCCAGCGCCGATCTCGTTCGAGGCTTCATCACCACCCCGCTCGAACGCGAAATCGCCTCCGCCGACGGCATCGATTATCTCGAATCCGTCAGCGCCCCCAATGTCTCCATCATCACGGCCAAGCTCCGCCTCAACTACGACCCGAACGACGCGCTCACCCAAATCACCTCCAAGGTGAACCGCGTGCGCAGCGAGCTCCCCGCCAATGCCGAAGACCCCGTCTTCGACGTCTCCGTCGGCGAGAGCACCGCATCGCTCTACCTGAGCTTCTCCAGCGACAGCATGGAGTCCAACCAGATCACCGACTACCTCGTCCGAGTCGTGCAGCCCAAGCTCGCCACTGTCGAGGGCGTGCAAAAAGCCGAGATCCTCGGCGGCCGCACCTTCGCCATGCGCATCTGGCTCAAGGACGACCGCATGGCCGCCCTCGGCCTCTCCCCGTCCGCCGTCCGGGCCAAGCTCGCCGCGCAAAACGCCCTCTCCGCCGTCGGCCAGACCAAGGGCAATATGATTGCCGTCAACCTCACGGCAAAAACCGATCTGCACACCGCCGAAGAGTTCCGCCAGATGGTCATCCTGGAGAAAGACGGCCGCATCGTCCGCCTCGGCGACATCGCCGAGGTCACGCTCGGCGCCGAAAGCTACGACACCACCATCTCCTTCAACGGTGCCACCGGCGTCTTCATCGCCATCAATGTCCTCCCGACCGCCAACTCCGTCGATGTCATCAAACGCGTCCGCAGCGTCTGGCCCGACATCGTCAGCCAGTTCCCCTCGGGCCTCAACGCGACCATCCAGTACGACGCCACCGAGTTCATCAACCTCTCCATTAACGAGGTCATCCACACCCTTCTGGAGGCGATGTTCATCGTCATCCTCGTCATCTACCTCTTCCTCGGCTCGTTCCGCTCGGTGGTCATTCCGATTGTCGCCATCCCGCTCTCGCTCGTCGGCGGCGGCATCCTCATGCTCGCCTTCGGATTCTCCATCAACCTGCTCACGCTGCTCGCCATGGTGCTCGCCATCGGCCTGGTGGTCGACGACGCCATCGTCGTCGTCGAAAACATCCATCGCCACATTGAGGAGGGCCTCTCCCCATTCGACGCCGCCATCAAGGGCGCCCATGAGCTCGTCGGCCCCGTCATCGCCATGACGATCACGCTCGCCGCCGTGTACGCCCCCATCGGCCTGCAATCCGGCATCACCGGCGCGCTCTTCCGCGAGTTTGCCTTCACCCTGGCCGGCTCCGTCGTCGTATCCGGCTTCGTCGCCCTCACGCTGACACCCATGCTCAGCTCGAAGATGCTGCGCCATAACCCGAATCGCAAAGGCTTCGAGGCCCTCCTCGAACGCGGCTTCGAGAAACTCCGCCAGTTCTACGAACACCTCCTGGAGCGCGTGCTCGCGAACCGCCCGGCCGTCGTGCTCGTCACCGTGCTGATCTTCGCGAGCATCCTGCCCTTCTTCAAGATGAGCCAGAGCGAGCTCGCCCCGACCGAGGACCGCGGCTTCGTCCTCGGCCTCATCAGTGGCGCGCCCAATGCCACCCTGGAGCAGACCCAGCGCTACACCGCGCAACTCCAGCCCATGTTCAACGAGTCGTTCCCCGAGGTCGGCACCAACTTCCTGATCATCGGCTTCGACCCCATGTCCAACCTGCCCACCGCCTCGGGCGGCATGGCCGGCCTCGTGCTCAAGCCCTGGGACCAGCGCGCCCGCGGCGCGGAGGCCATCGCCAACCACCTTAACGGGGCCGTCGGCGCCATCTCCGGCATGAAGTTCGCCGCCGTTCTCCCCTCCTCACTTCCCGGCTCCTCGGGCGGTCTGCCCGTCCAGTACGTTGTCAGCTCCACGCAGGACCACTCCCGCGTCGTCGAAGTCGCCGAGGAACTCATGAAACGCGCCCTCGCCAGCGGCATGTTCGTCTACGCCGACAACGGCCTCAAATACGACCAGCCCCAGGCCGACATCGTCGTCGATAAGGACAAGGCCGCGCTGCTCGGCATCGATATGCAAGCCCTCGGCGCCGACCTCGGCTCCATGCTCGGCGGCGGCTACGTCAACCGGTTCTCCATCGACGGCCGCGCCTACAAGGTCACGCCGCAAGTCACCCGCGCCTCGCGCCTCACCACCGAGCAGCTGGGCAACTACTACATCTCCACCGGCTCCGGTAAACTCGTCCCGCTCTCCACGATCGCGACCATCGAGCCTACGATCACGCCGCGCAATCTCACCCGATTCCAGCAGCTCAACTGCGCCACCATCGGCCTTGTCCCGCGCCCCGGAGTCACCCTCGGCGACGCCCTCACCTGGCTCAACAACGAAGCCCGGCAGGTCTTCCCGGAAGGCTTCACCGCCGACTACAAGGGCGAGCTCCGCCAGTACGTCCAGGAGGGCAGCTCGTTGATCACCACCTTCGTCCTCGCGATCATCGTCATCTTCCTCGTCCTGGCCGCCCAGTACGAAAGCTGGCGCGATCCGTTCATCGTCATGCTCGCCGTCCCGCTCTCCCTGGCCGGCGCGCTGGTGTTCCTCTTCCTCGGCTTCGCCACGATCAACATCTACACGCAGGTCGGCCTCATCACCCTCGTCGGCCTCATCACCAAACACGGCATCCTCATGGTCGACTTTGCCAACGGCCTCCAGGAGCAGGGCTGCACCGTCCGCGAAGCCATCGAACGCGCCGCCGGCGTCCGCCTCCGCCCGATTCTCATGACCACCGCCGCCATGGTGCTCGGCGTCCTCCCGCTGGTCTTCGCCAAGGGCGCCGGCGCCGAGTCCCGCTACAGCATGGGCCTGGTCATCGCCACCGGCATGTCCATCGGCACCTTCTTCACGCTCTTCGTGGTGCCGGTGTTCTATACCTTCATCGCGGCCGACCGCCGTCCAAAACCCGCTACGGTCGCCGCCGCCAGCCACCATTAAACGATCCCCCTTGGCGGGGCGCGCGCCGGGCAGGCTTGCTGGAACCCTGCCTGGTGTGTCTCGGAATTGCGCGCCCCGCCTCTCCCTCCTCCCATGAAAACACTCTTCAAATCAGTCCTCTTTTCGGCGCTCGCCGGCCTCGCCTCCCTCGGAGCGCAGACGCCCGCCGCCCCGGCGGAGCAGCCCCCGCGCCCGCTCACGCTCGACGCCGCTCTCGCCTACGCGCTCAAACACAATCCCACCCTCAACCGCATCCGCGAGCAGGTCCGCGAACAGGAGGGCGTGCTCATCTCCGTCAACGCCCAACGCCTCCCGCAGGCCAACGCCACCAGCCGCTATTCACGCACCGACGAGGAGCTCCTCGCCGTGCCCGGCGGCACCCAGGATACTTGGCAACTCGAGGCCAGCGTCAGCCAGACCCTCTACGCCGGCGGCGGGCTCCACGCTTCCAGCGCCGCCCAACGCACCCAGATCGAGGCCGCCCGCCTCGCCGTCCTCGCCCAAAGCGCCGACACCCTCCTGACCGTCCGCCAGAGTTTCTACCGCGTGCTCCTCAACCGCGAGTTGATCGGCGTGCGCGAGGAAGAGCTCCGCGTCCTCGAAAAAGAGGCCGTCGATGCCCGCGCCCGCCGCGAAGTCGGCTCCGGCTCCGATTTCGACGTCCTGCGCGCCGAGGTCGCCGTCGCCAATGCAAAGCCCGCCCTCATCCGCATCCGCAACGCCTACCGCACCAGCCAGGACTCGCTCCGCCAGGCCCTCGGCGCCCCCGCCGATGCCACCTCGGAAAACTCCCTCGAAATCGAGGGCGTACTCGACAGCCACGGAGAAGCCCCCGAACTCGCCGTGGCCCTTCGCGCCGCCCACGACGCACGCCCCGAGCTCCTCCGCCAGAAGCAGCTCGCCGAGGCCGCCCGCCTCGGCATCAAGGTCGCCCGCGCAGGCTACCTCCCCACCGTCTCCGCCTACGCCGCCTACGACTGGACCAACTCCGCCTACTCCGACCGCTGGAACCGCCGTCTCGACGGCCTCACTGTCGGCGTAAAGAGCAACTGGGCCATCTTCGACGGACGCGCCACCGCCGGCAAAGTCCGCCAGGCCCGCTCGCAAGTCGAGCAGGCCCGCCTCGCGCTCGAGGAGCTGGCCCTCGCCATCGACGTCGAGGTCCGCCTCGCACACGCCGCTCTGGTCGAAGCCAACGAACTGCTGACGTCCGCCGAGCAGACGGTCGCGCAAGCCACCGAAAGCCTCCGCCTCGCCCAAGCCCGCCACGCCGCCGGCGCCGCCACCCAGCTCGATGTACTCACCGCGCAGGTCGCACTGACCGAAGCCCGCTCCTCATTCAGCCAGGCCCGCCACGACCACGCCGTCGCCGTCGCCCAGTTGCAGCGCGCATCCGGCGCCCCGCCCCTGCGCACGGAGCAGGCCGCCGCCAACTGATCGGAGCGTCCCCCAGCCCGCCCCCATGCAGATCCTCCGGAAGGAAAACGCCTCCCTGCGCCTCACAGTCTGGAGCGTGCTCGGCCTGGTAAACCCGTCCGAGTTGAAGGTTCTCTTTCAGACGGTGCGTGCCGACGAGTTGTGCCATCCCGGCTCCGCCCAGCTGATCGACCTGCGCGCCATCACGATCGACGGCCCCACGCCCGAGTTTAGCGAGCTGTTCACCACGGCCCGCCTCCTCTGGCGCGACGGCCCCGGCGACCGATGGGCACTGCTCACCGCCAGCCCGCTGATCTTCGGACTGCTCCGCATGATTCACGCCCTCCTGTCCGACTCCGAACAGAGCCACGTGGGCCTGCACCGCGAATTTGCCGACGCCAGCCAATGGTTGTTGGGCAAAGTCATCGTCGATCCCGCACAGCCCACGCCGGGCTGGTCGTGGTCGCACGCATAGACGTTTGTTTGGGTTACTATCAGGAAAACCCCTGCCGCGGCCGCTCACGCACCGCGGCAGGGCTCTTTTTGCCCAGGGGCGAAGCTTGTCCACGACCGCACCCCGTCTACACTCCGCCCACCCATGGAACTCCGCCACCTCCGCTATTTCCGCGCGGTCGCCACGCTGCTCAACTTCAGCCGGGCCGCCGAGCAGCTCCATGTAGGCCAGCCCACGCTCAGCCGCCAGGTGAAGGCGCTGGAAGACGAGATCGGCGTCCAACTCCTCGCGCGCAACCGCGCCCACGTGAAGCTCACCGATGCCGGCCGGCTCTTTCTCGCCCAAGTCGAGAAACTCCTCGTCCAGATAGATCTCGCCGTCGAGACCGCCCGCGAGACGCCCACCGGGCTGGAGGGCACCCTCGTCATCTGCACCGAGTGGATGCTCCAGATTGACCTGTTTCCACGCGTCATAGCCGAGTTTCGACAGAAATTTCCCCGAGTCGAAATCGAGCTTCGCGAAGAGCCGATTCACAAACACATGAAACTCGTCCGCTCGGGCAAAGCGCACCTTGGCTTCGTCCCAAAGACAGCGATTAAGCCCACCGACAAACTCGAATACCTGACGCTCGCCACAGCCGAAACCCTGGTCGCCATCTCGGCCCGCCATCCCCTCGCCAAGCGCTCCAAAATCCACGTTGCCGAACTCAAAGACGAGATCTGGCTCAGCGACGCCGATCAGGCCCGCGATCCAGCCTACCACACCTTCCTCACCCACATCTGCCGGCGGGCCGGCTTCGTCCCCCAGTACGGCCCCACGGCCCGCACCGTCGAGGGATTCCTCGGCATGGTCGGCGCCGGGCTCGGCGTCGCCATCCTCCCCTCGATTGTCCTGCGACGCGCCATCCCCGCAGGCGTCCGCACGATCTCCTCCGACTGCGACTCGGTCGAAGCCGGCGCGATCTGGGACCCCGCCAACGATTCCGTTCTCCTGCGTAACTTCGTCGCCATTCTCCGCGGCCACGCCTCCGCCACTTCCGCCTGACAGGTGCGGGAGTGACTTTCGGCGGCTCGACTCGGGCCGCCAACTTGCCACGCTCGCGAGCATGCCCCCCCTGCTCCAGATCGATCACCTCGCCAAGGCCTACGGCCCGGTGCGAGCCGTCCAGGACATCAGCTTTTCGGTCCGCCCGGGTGAAATCTACGGACTGCTCGGCCCCAACGGCGCCGGCAAAACCACCACCATTTCGATGGTCAGCGGGCTCCTCGTGCCCGACGGCGGCTCCATCTCCATCGCAGGCCGCCCGCTCGCCGCCGATCCCCAGGCCGCCAAACGCCTCATGGGCGTCGTCCCCCAGGAGCTCGCCCTCTACGAGGAGCTCAGCGCCGCCGAAAACCTCGAATTCTGGGGCCGCCTCGCCGGACTCGACACCAAGACCGCCCGCTCGCGCACCGCCGAGATCCTCGCCGCACTCACCCTGAGCGATCGCGCCCGCGACCCCGTGAAGACTTTTTCGGGCGGCATGAAACGCCGCGTCAACCTCGGCTGCGCCCTCCTCCACCGTCCCAAGCTCATCCTCCTCGACGAGCCCACCGTCGGCATCGATCCCCAGGCCCGCCTCAACATCCTCGAATTTGTCCGCAGCCTCCGCGCCGACGGCGTCGGCGTGCTCTACACCACCCACTACCTCGAAGAAGCCGAATCCCTCTGCGACCGCATCGGCATCGTGGACCACGGCCGCATGCATGCCGAGGGCACCCTGCGCGAGTTGCAGGAGCGCCTCGGCGGACAGCGACTCTTCGTCCTCGAAGGCCAGTGGACCGGCGCCGAGCCAGATACCTGGCCCGGACTCCGACAACACTACCGCGTGCTCCAACACACCGACCGCCAGCTCGTCGTCGCCGCCCTCGACGAGCGCGACCCGGCCGACTGCCTGCGCGAACTGCTCGCACTGCCCGTGCGCGCCGAAAACGTCACCCTCAAGCGCCCCAGCCTGAACGACGTCTTCCTCCACCTCACCGGCCGCGACCTCCGCGAATGATCTCCATGCTCCGCGCCCTGCTCGCCAAGGACTTCGCGCGCACCCGGCGCAACCCGCTCCCCTGGCTGCTCTTCCTCCTCGCGCCACTGTGCGTCGCCGGCATCATCGGCTTCGCCTTCGGCGGCTCCATGCGCGAGCAGCGCATCGGCACCCTCCGCTTCGCACTGGTCGACGAGGACAACACCCTCGTCTCGCGTTTTCTGCGCAGCGGTGCCTCCGGAGAAAACCTCGGCGCCGATCGCCGCTCCGACCTCCCGTTGGCGCCCGTCCTGCTCACACGCGAGCCCGCCCTCGCCCAGCTTCACGACAACCAGCTCAGCGCCGTCGTCATCATCCCCGCCGGCTTTTCCGACGACTTCCTCGCAGGGAAACAGGTCACACTCGAACTCGTGAAAAACCCCGCCGAGTCGATCAAACCCACGATCATCGAGGAGGGCCTCGGCATCCTCACCGCCGGGCTCGACGGACTCGGGCGCAACTTCGCCCCCGAGCTCACCGAGTGGCGCCAGGCACTCTCGCAGTCGCCCGACCTCGAACGAATCGGCCCACTTCTTACACGCACCGGCGTCCGGCTACGCGAGCTAGGCCCCATGCTCAATCCGCCCCTCGCCGGCTACTGTAAACCGACGGCCACAGCCGACGACGAGGCCACCGGCGGCGGCTCCAGTTTCAATCTTTTCGGCAACCTGCTGCTCGGGCTCGCCGCCATGTTCATGCTCTTCCTCGGCGGACTCGGCCTGGGCGACCTCCACCGCGAGATCGAGCTGCGCACCCTCGCCCGCTACCAGACACTCCACGTCTCGCTCGTCCCGTTCCTCGCCGCCAAAGTCGTCTTCACCGGCCTGATGCTCCTGCTCTGCGCCGCCATCATCCTCGGCAGTGGCATGGTCGCCTTTGACCTGCGCTGGCACCAACCGCTCCCGCTCAGTGCCCTCACCCTCGGCTACGTGGTCTTCATCGCCGGACTCATGGCCCTGCTCGTCGCGTGGATTCCCGACCAGCGCAGGGCCGATCCTGTCCGCTCGATGATCAGCCTCGTGCTCGGCATGGCCGGCGGTTGCGCGTTTCCGCCCGAGATGCTGCCAGCCTTCTTCCGCACCTACCTGATGCCTCTGCTGCCCACGCATTGGTACACCGCCACCACGCGCGCCGTGGAGTACGGCGGGGCCGGCGTGGATCTCTGGCTACCCGCCACAATCAAACTCACCCTTGCCGGCATCGCGCTGCTCGCGCTCGCCGCGTGGCTCTTCCGCCGCCGCTTCGCCCAGGGGGCCCGCGCATGAAAAACATCCTCTCCATCGGCCACAACGAACTGCGGCTCTTCATGAAGAGCCGCACCGCCCTGCTCTGGCTTTTCGTGCTCCCGCTCGCATTCGTCGCACTCATGGCGCGCTTCTCCTTCGGCGACGGCCGCTCCTCAAACCGGTTCCCCCCGGTCCTCATCGAAAACGCCGACACCGGTTTCCTCGGCAATGTCTTCATCGACACGCTCAGCGCCCAGGGCCTCTGGCGGATCGACCCCGAAAAAGACACGAAGAACAAGCCCATCCGCACCATCCGGGTGCCGGCCGATTTCACCACACGCGTCCTCGCCCGCCAGCCCTCCAACGTCGAACTCGTGCCGGTGCCGGGCAGCGAAGATGCGCAGGGCGACGCCCTTGTCATCGAGGCCCGGCTGGTGCGCGCACTCGTCGCACTCAACTCGCACCTGCTCGAAACATCCCGTCAGGGCACCCAATGGCCGCCGGACGAGCAGGCGCTGCGCACCGCACTCACCCGCCCCGCGCTGGTCGCACTCGACTCCAAATTCGCCGGACGTGATCCCGTCCCCAGCGGCGTCGGATTCTCGCTGCCAGGCAACCTCGTGTACTTCCTCACGATGAACCTGCTCATCTTCGGCGCGGCCACCGTCGCGGCCACACGCCGCAGCGGCGTGCTGCGCCGCCTGCTCACGCTGCCCGTGCGTCGCGGCGAGCTCATCGCCGGCCAGCTCTACGGGCTCTGGCTGCTCGGCGCCGTGCAGATCGCCTTCCTGCTGCTCATCGGCAAACTCGTCTTCCATCTCAACCTCGGGGCCAACACCCCCGGCGTCGTCCTCGTGCTCCTGGTCTACGCGTGGGTCGCCGCCGCCATCGGCATCCTCATCGGCTCGCTGCTCGACTCCCACGATCGCATCGTCGGCGTGTGCGTGCTCGCGAGCATCCTCATGGCGGCACTCGGCGGCTGCTGGTTCCCCATGGAGCTCGTGCCCGATGTGCTCCGCACCGCCGGCCACTGCGTCCCCACTGCCTGGGCACTCGACGCGCTCCACCGGTTGATCAGTTTCGGCGGCAGTCTGGGCGATGTCCTGCGCCCGCTCAGTGTGCTCGCCGCCTTTGGCGCCGCCGCCACCGCCGCGGCCTCCCGCTGGTTCCGCGTATGAAGCCATTGCCCCGCCACACGGGGCGCGGCCGCCTCTCCCGTTTTCCATCCATGAACCAACTCACAACCCTGATCGTCTCCGGACTGGCC
>MWDT01000031.1 GCA_002070825.1 Verrucomicrobia bacterium ADurb.Bin122 | reverse complement strand
GAGGGCGTGCGACCAGGGGAGGCCGGCGAGGACGCCGAGGCCGGTGAGCGGGGGGAGTTGCCAGGCGATCCAGCAGGCGGCGCGGCGGAGCGCGGCGAGGGTCTCCCTGCGCTGCGGTAGCTCGATTTCGAGGCCGACGGAGAAGAGGAGGAGGACGAAGCCGAACTGCCCGATCTCGCGCCAGGCATCGCGGGTATGGGCGTCCATGAAGGCGCCGGCGGCGATGCCCGCGACGATGTAGAGCGGGTATAGGAGGCCCGGGCGCTCGATGCGCCGGCAGAAATCCGGCAGCGCGAGCAGCATGAGCAGGAGGAGGATGGCGCCTTCGAGGATGGTCATGCCGGCGCAGTGGAGTCGAGGGGGGCGCCGGGCTGGTCGCCGAGGGGGCCGTCGGCGGGGCCGGAGGGCTGCCGGTCGCCGGGTAGGAGGGAGACCATGCGGAAGAGGTCGGCGCGGCGGTCGAGGCGGGGGGTGACGGTGCCGTCGGAGCGGGAGGCGTGCAGGTCGTCGAGATCGACGTCGCAGACGAGGAGGGTTTCTTCGTTGGAGTCGGCTTCGGCGGCGATGCCGTCGCGGGCAAAGGCAAAGTCGGAGGGCGTGAGCACGGCGGCCTGGCCGTAGTTGATGTCGAGATTGCCGACGTCTGGCAGGTTGCCGACGTTGCCGGCGAGGGCGACGTAGATCTGGTTTTCGATGGCGCGAGCCTGGGCGCAGTAGCGGACGCGGAGGTAGCCCTGGCGGTTGTCGGTGCAGAAGGGGACGAAGAGGATCTCGGCGCCCTGGTCGGCGAGGTAGCGCGCGGCCTCGGGGAACTCGACGTCGTAGCAGATGAGCACGCCGATTTTGGCCTTGGGGGTGTCGATGGCCTGGAGGTTATTGCCGCCGGAGATGCCCCACCATTTGCGTTCGTTGGGGGTGATGTGGAGCTTGGGCTGGCCGACGATTTCGCCGGAGGGCAGGCAGACGAAGCAGGTGTTGAAGAGTTTGCCCTCGCGGGCGATGGGCTGGCTGCCGGCGATGATGGTGAGTCCGTAGCGGGTGGCCAGTTTTCGCATGAGCTCGGTGAAACGTTTCTCGTAACGGGCGAGGCGGCGGATGCCTTCGATCGGCGATTGGGCGTCTTCCTGGGAGAGGAGTTGCACGGAGACGAACTCGGGCATGAGCACGAAGTCGGCGTGGTAGTCGGCCGCGACATCGACGAAGTAGGTGACCTGGCGCTCGAAATCGGCGAACGAGGTGACCTTGCGCATCTGGTACTGGACGCAGGCGAGGCGGACCTTGCGCGCGCCGGGGGCGGGCTCCTTGTAGTCGGGGTTGAGCCACTCGATGAGGCTGCCGTAGTTGTGGCTCTTGGGGTCGTGAAGGTAGTTGGGCATGACGCCGCGCAGGACGAAGCCCTCGCGGAGTTGGAAACTGAGCACGAGGTCCTTCAACTCGCCGGAGATGACGCGCTGGGCGTACTCGTCGGCGGACATGTGCTCGGCGTGTTCGTCGTAGTTCCAGAGGCGACCGCCGGCGAGGATGCGGCGCTTGTTGAGGCGTCGGCAGAGTTGGCGGCGGCCCTCGTAGAGGGCGGCGCCGATCTGGCGGCCGCGGTAATCGGGATGCACGCAGACGTCGGCGCCGTAGAGGGTGTCGGCGGCGGGGTTGTGGTTGGTGAAGTAGCCGCTGTCGGTGATGCCGGACCAGGTGTGGTTGCGAAGCGGGTCGGGGCCGAGGTCGACGATCAGGGAGGCGGCGGCGCCGACGATGTGCCCGTCGATTTCGGCGACGATCTGGCCCTGTGGAAAGATGCGCTGGTGACTGAGAAGGTGGCGCTCGCCCCAGACGACGTTTTCGGCGGCGAGGACCGGGTAGGCGATTTTGTTGAGCTCAATGAGGGCGGGAATGTCGGCCCGATGGGCTTCGCGGAGGGTGATGGCGCTCTTTTTTTTGCCGGGCATGGGAGAGAGGCGAGTGGGATTTGTGAGACGCAGGCGGGGCATCGGGCATGGCGGCGATACCCCGGAGGCGTATGCGAAAGGTGGTGTGGGGCAGGCGCCGCGTGCGGTGCGAAAGCGACCGAATGTGATGTGCTTCGGTCGCGGCAAATTGACGGAGACGCCGGCTGGCGTCAACGGGCGGGGTATCCTAGTTTGAGAAGCTCGTCGAGGAGGGGGCGCGTTTTGATGCCCAGGGGGAGGAATGTGATCGTTTCGGGCAGATCGTTGCGGCGGTGCCGGATCTGCACGCCCTTGAAGCACCATGGGTAGAGGCCGCTGCGGACGAGGGCGACGATGTCCTGCCTGGGCAGGAAGAAGTCGCCGCGGGTGCCTTTCAGCCAGAGGGCATCGGCGTGGGCGTGGAGGGTTGCACCTGGGGTGCGACCGTAGGATGTGGCGATGCCGTCGTACATGTGGCCTTCCCAGTGGAGGGAACTGTCGGCGGGAAACGCGAGGGAGTGGTCGGAGTGTGTCATGGAGTGGAGGTGTCTGGCTTTGGCAGACGCCGTGCCGCTCCATGAGGGACCTCAATGGGTGTGGGCAGGTACGATCCGCCAAAGCATGCGTGATCAAACGGCGGCCCGACCGTTTATTTGCCTTCGGTGGCGTGTGCCTCCGAACCCGCTCCAATGAGGTCGCGAGCTGTGCCGGATGGCAAGCATGCGGGGCTGGCTGGCGGCTTTTTTTGACGTGCGAGGGGCGGCGAGTCCGCTGCCGGGCACAAAAAAACGGCGACCTGTGAAGGTCGCCGTGAAGTGGATGCAGGAGGCTTACGCGGTGTTTTGCGGTCCGGTCTGGTCGGGCTCGGCTGCGGTGTCGGCATTGGCCGCACGGAGGCGGTTGCGGACACCGAGGCAGATGACGAACAGGCCGAGGCCGACGAGCACGTGGCCGCCTGCCGCGGTGTAGCGGCGGGCGGCGTCTTCGGCCAGTGCCGGACCGATGACGCGGGCGAGCGCAACGCCGAGAAAGGCGAGGCTCGTGCCGATGGCCCAGTACGGAGTGGCGAGGACGCGCAGACGGCTCATGGTTTAGCGGAAGATCGTGACGTAGATGCCGGTGAGGATGGCCGTCGTGATCACACCGCAGACGTTGGCGCCGAGCGCCTCGGGCAGGATGATCGAGACCGGGTTGCTCTTGGTGACTTCCTTCTGGGCAACCTTGGCGCAACTCGGCACGCAACTGACACCGGCGATGCCGATGGTCGGGTTGATCTTACGCCCGCTGAAGAAGTAGGCGAGATAGCCGCCGACGATGCCGCCGATGCCGGACAACAGCAGCGAGACGATACCGAGCACGAGGAGGATGAGGACCTTCGGGTCGAGGATCAGCGAGGCTTCGCAGAGCACGCCAAGCGTGAGGCCGAGGAACATCGTGGCGCCGTAGAGCACAGGGCCGTCGAGCAGGTTGATGAAGTATTGCAGGCCGGCTTCCCGGATGGCGATACCCAGGAACAAGCTCAGCAGCAGCGGCGAGGCGGACGGGAAGAGCAGGCACAGCACGGTGCAGCCGACCACCGCGAACGCGAGTTTCTCGTCGGCGGTGACTTTGACCTTGGCACGCGGCGGCATCTTGATGGCGCGCAGCTTGGCCGGAATGAGGAATCGGATGAGGTACGGATAGCCGCCGTAGGCGAGGCCGAGGTACAGGTAGGCGACGACGGTGATCGGCACGAACATGTGCTTGGCGAGCGTGAGCGAGGTGAAGAGCACCATCGGGCCGTCGGCACCGCCGACCATGGCGACCGAGGCCGCTTCCTGTGGCGTGAGGCCGAGGGCGATCGCGATCGGCACGGTGGCGATGGTGCCAAACTCGGCGGCGATCGCGAGGAACATGCTCAGGTAGGGCCGCGCCATGACGAAGCCGACATCGAGCAGCACGCCGATGCCCATGAACATGAAGCAGGCGATCAAGCCGTTGCTGAACATGAAGGTGTAGATCGGCTGCAGGAAATCGATCTGCAGGATGTACATCAGCTGGTCGGTCTTTTCGACGAGCGGCGCCAGCATGAGGGTGCCGTGCATCTGGCCGGCGGCCGCGGTGGCCTCAAGCTGGCCCTGGGCGGCGACATCGGCGAGCGGGGCGGAGCCCTGGGCGATGGCGGAGCCGGTTTGCGGGTCGAGGAAGAGCACGCCGGCATTGACGGCGCACATGCCCAGTCCCATCGGGATCATGAGCAGTGGCTCCAAGATGCCTTTTTTGCCCATGTAGAGCAGGACCATGCCCAAGACCATCATGCCGACGCGGCCGAAGAAGATGGCCGGGTTGTCAGAGAAGGATTGGATCAGGGTCTCGACGCCTTGGAAGAGGTGGAGAATGTCTAGGTTTTCCATGGAGGGGCAAGCGACCGGTTATTTGTGCGAGCCGCCGGAGAGGCGTTGCACGGTCTTATAGATCACTTGGATGAGAGCCGCAATCAGCATGGCGACGATGAACGCAATGCCGTACGCGAGGAGGACTTTGAGGATGGCTTCTTTCACTGCGCGGAAACGAGAAGCGCCGGCCAGGGTGGGCCGGCGCTTCCCTGGATTGAGGGTTGGCGGAGCGGCTTAACCGATGCGCAGGAGCACAGCGTGTTCTTCGACGGTGTCGCCGGGCTTGGCGACGAACTCGAGCACCTTGCCGGCCTTGGAGGCGTAGACGTAGGTGTTCATCTTCATGGCTTCGACGGTGGCGACCTGGGTGCCTTCGGCGACAGTCTGGCCGATCTGCACGTCGAACGACATGAGTTTGCCGGTCATCGGGCAAAGGACATCGCCCGAGACGCCTGCGGCGGCGGGAGCGGGTTTGGGGGCCGGACGGGCCACGACGGGAGCCGTGATGCTGGCCGTGGTGACGGGGGCGGAAGATGCCGGGGCGGGGGCGGCAGTGCCTTCGTCGAGCATCTCGACGAGTACTTCGTAAACTTTACCTTCGACGGTAACGCGGAGCTTTTTCATGGTGATAGTCTAGATTTGGTAGGAGATTAGCGGAGACGGTGGGAGGAATAGATCTGCCGGCGGCCTTCGGCGGCCCAGAGATGGCGGGCATCTTCGAGCTCGGCTTCGACGGCGACATTGGCGGCGACGACACGGGCCGATTTGCCGAGGGTGGCATAAACGGCGCCGGCGATCGCGGCAAAGACTTGCGGGGAGATGCCTTGTTCGGTGGGAGCGGCGGCGATGGGCGCGGGGGCGGGTGTGGGAGCCGGGGCATCCGGGTGCGTGGCCGCGAGCCAGCGGCCGACGGCGGCGACCAGGAGGGTGAAGACGGCGATACCGCCGAGGATCGCGCCCAGCGCGAGCCACTGGTTGCCGAAGAGAACCTCGGGTTTGCCGGTGGCCGCCGCGAGCGGAAGCGTGATTGAGAGGTGCATGAGAAGGAGAGTAAAAGGACGCGTCGCCCGGAGGGGCGACGCGCGGGAGAGCCTAGTTTAGAGCGGGATGTTGCCGTGCTTCTTCGGCGGACGGGTCTCGCGCTTGCTCAGCGTGTTGCGGAGCATCATGGCGACGATGCCGCGGGTCTGGGCGGGCTCGATGACGTCGGTGATGAAGCCGCGGCTGGCCGCTTCGTACGGAGCGCAGAACTTCTTGCGGTACTCGGCGGTGAGCTCCTTCTCCTTGGCCGAAGGATCGGCGGCGGAGGTGATCTCACGCTTGAAGAGGACCTTGACCGCACCTTCGGCGCCCATGACGGCGATTTCGGCGGTGGGCCAGGCGTACACGGCGTCGGCACCCATATCGACCGGGCACATGGCCAGGTAGGCGCCGCCGTAGGCCTTGCGCATGATCACGGTGATCTTCGGCACGGTGGCCGAGGCGTAGGCGAAGAGCATCTTGGCGCCGTGGCGGATGATGCCGCCGCGCTCCTGCACGACGCCGGGGAGGAATCCGGGGACGTCGACGAGGTTGACGATCGGCAGGTTGAAGACGTTGCAGAAGCGGATGAAGCGCGCGGCCTTGTCCGAGGCGTCGATGTCGAGCGTGCCGGCCTTGTGGGCGGGCTGGTTGGCGATGATGCCGACCGAGATGCCCTGGATGCGCGCGAAGCAGATGACGATGTTCTTGGCGAAGTCTTTCTGGACTTCGAGGAAGTCACCGTTGTCGACGAGGCGGGAGATGACCTTGGTGACGTCGAGGGGAGCCTTGGCGTCTTCGGGGACAAGCTCGTTCATCTCGATGTCGCGGTCGAGGGTCACGGTGGCCGCCGGCTTGTGCGGGGGATCCATGACGTTGTTCGACGGGAGGAAGGAGAGGAGCTTGGTGGCGATCTGGAGCGCGTGCTTCTCGTCTTCGGCGACGAAGTGGATGTTGCCGCTGATGGCGGCGTGGGCGGCGGCGCTGCCGATCTCATCCATCGTGACGGTCTGGCCGGTGGCGGCCTTGATGACCTCGGGGCCGCAGATGAACATCTGGGCGTTCTTCTTGGTCATGATGATGAAGTCGGTGAGGGCGGGCGAGTAGGCCGCGCCACCGGCGCACGGGCCGGCGATGACGGTGATCTGCGGGATCACGCCAGAGGCGAGCACGTTGCGGAAGAAGATCTTGCCGTAACCGGAGAGGGCTTCGTCGCCCTCCTGGATGCGGGCGCCACCGGAGTCGTTGACGCCGACGAAAGGCATGCCGGCCTTCATGGCGTATTCCATGAGGTTGCAAATCTTCTGGGCGTGTTTGCTGCCGAGGGAGCCGCCGCCGACGGTGAAGTCCTGGGCGTAGGCGGCCACGGGGCGGCCTTCGACGTAGCCGACGCCGGTGATGACGCCATCGGCGGGCATGGGCTTACCGGCCAGACCGAAGTTCTGGCAGTCGTGTTGTACGTGGAGGCCGAACTCCATGAAGGTGCCGGCGTCGAAGAACGCATCGAGGCGCTCGCGGGCCGACATGAGGCCCTTTTTCTTGCGCTCGGCGAGCTTGTCGGCGCCGCCGGCGAGATAGAGGGTTTTGCGCTTCTCTTCGAGTTCCTGAAGCAGTGCGGGTGAGATAGCCATGGGAAAGGGTCTATATATTAGTGGGCCTTGGGCGCACACAGTTCGGTGAGCACGCCGTAGGTGGACTTGGGGTGGAGGAAAGCGACCATCTTGCTGTGGGCGCCCTCGATCGGCACTTCGTGGATGAGCTTCACGCCGGCCCCGGAGGCCTGCTTGAGCTGCTCGGCGATGTCGGTCGTCGCGAAAGCGATGTGGTGGACGCCACCGGCGGGGTTCTTTTCCAAGAACTTGGCCACGGCGCTATCGGGGGAGGTGGGCTCCAGAAGCTCGATATGGACTTCGCCGGCGCTGAAAAACGCCGTGCGCACCTTTTGCGAAGGCACTTCTTCGCGGTGCTCGCACTTGAGGCCGAGCGCCTTCTCATAATAAGGGACCGTCTCGTCGAGCGACTTGACGGCGATACCGAGGTGATCGATGCGTGTGATCATGGTAGTGAAAAAGGGAAAGGGGACGCGTTAAAAAACAGAAGCGCCCATCTTGGTCCACCCCCGATTTTGTCGCTCTGCATCCGTTGGCTAAACATAGGCATCCTTTGGCAAGAACTGCGGAGCGACTGCGCATCCCTTGCGGTACTTTCTTCGTTCTGTCTTTTTAACCCGCGTTTACGCGTCATGGCTAATAACATCACATCGTCGCCCCCCGCCGCAGAAGCACTCGCCGGCAACCTCGCGCAATGGCGCGCTGCCGTCGAAGCTGAGCTCAAGGGAGTTCCCTTCGAAAAGAAGCTCGTTACCCGCACGCCCGAGGGCGTCGCGTTGCAACCGCTCTACACCCGTGCCGATCTGGCTGGTGTGGCGCATGTGCAGGCCGCTCCCGGTCAGGCCCCCTTCGTGCGTGGCGCAAGCCCCGTCGGCTACAAGGCCCAGACCTGGCAGTGCGCTCAGGAAATCGCGGCGTCCGATGCCGCCGATTTTAACAAGGCCATCCTCGCCGACCTCATGGTCGGTCAGGATAGCGTGGTCATCGTGCCCGATGCGGCCAGCCGCGCCGGCATCGATCCCGATGCCGATGGCGCCAAGGTCGGCGTAGGCGGCCTCTCGCTGGCCGACAGCCGCGACTTCGCCACCGCGCTCGCCTCCGTCGAGCTCGCCTCGATCCCGGTGCACCTGCGCGCCGGCGCCGATGCGCTCCCGCTCGCCGCCCTCTACATCGCCGCCGCCCAGCAGCGTGGCGTCGATCTCAAGAAACTCTCCGGCAGCCTCACCGCCGATCCGCTCGGCGAATGGGCCGAGTCCGGCAGCCTCCCGACCTCCCTCGCCGGCGCGTTCGACGCGCTCGCGGGCTGGACCAAGTGGGCCGCCGCCAACACCCCCCACCTCCGCACCGTCGGCGTCAGCGCCCAGGTGTACGGCGAGGGTGGTGCCAACGCCGTGCAGGAGCTGGCCCTCGCGCTCGCCGCGGGTGTCGAGTACGTCCGCGAGTTGTCGAAACGCGGCCTCCAGGCCGACGCCATCGCCGCCGCCACGCGCTTCAGCTTCGTCATCGGGCCTCAGTTCTTCACCGAAGTCGCGAAGTTCCGCGCCTTCCGCCTGCTCTGGACGCGCGCCCTGGTCGCCTTTGGCGCCAAGGCCGAAGCCGCCGCCAAGTCCGCGGTGCACGCCCGCACGAGCAACGTCAACAAGACCCTCTTCGACGCGCACGTGAACATGCTGCGCGTGACCACCGAGGCCCTCTCGGCCGTCGTGGGCGGAGTCGACAGCCTGCACATCGCGCCGTTCGACGAAGTCTCCGGCAAGACCGACGACTTCTCCCGCCGCATCGCGCGCAACGTCCACACCCTCCTCGCCGAAGAATTCCACTTCAACGAGACGGCGGATCCCGCCGGCGGTTCGTGGTACATCGAGAAACTCACCGACGAGCTCGCCCGCAAGGCCTGGGCTCTCTTCCAGGACATCGAGAAACAAGGCGGCCTCGCCGCGGCCCTCCGCGCCGGCACCGTCCAGAAACTCGTGGCCGCCGCCGGTGCCGACAAGGAGGATGCCGTCGCCAAGCGCCGCTCCGGCCTCATCGGCACGAATCTCTTCCCGAACCTGAAGGAGACGCCGCTGGCGATCCGCACCCTCGACGCCGCCGCGCTCACCGCGCGCGCCAACGCCATCGTGGCCCGCCGCAGCACCGCTCCGGCCGCCGTCACCGGCGACTGGTCCGCCAAGTTCAAGGCCGCGCTCGCCGCCGCCAGCAAGGGCGCCACCGTCGGCCAGCTCGCCGCCCTCGCGGGCGAAACTGCCGCCGAGAAGATCGCCCCCGTCGCGTCGATCCGCATCGCCGCCGGCTTCGAGGCGCTTCGCAACGCCTCCGATGCCTACGCCAAGCGCACCGGCAGCCGCCCGAAGGTGTTCCTCGCCAAGATGGGCCCGGTCAAACAGCACAAGCCCCGCGCCGATTTCAGCGCCGGCTTCTTCGGCGTCGCCGGCTTCGAGTCGATCGCCAAGCAGGCCTTCGAGACCGCTGCGGATGCCGCCAAGGCCGCCGCCGCGTCCGGTGCCTCCATCGCCGTGCTCTGCTCGACCGACGACACCTATCCCGAGCTCGTCCCGGCCTTCGCCGCCGCCGTCAAGCAGGCCAAGCCCGGCATCACCGTCGTGCTCGCCGGCCTGCCCGCCGACAAGGCGCAGGTCGACAGCTTCAAGGCTGCCGGCATCGACGAATTCATCCACGTTCGCGCCAATGTCCGCGAGCTGTTGGCTAACCTCCTCAAGAAGATTGGAGCACTCTAAAATGAGCAACGTCCCCGATTTCAGCCAACTCAGCTACGACTCGTTCCAATTCACGGGCCAGGCCCCGGTCGTCAAAGACGAGCCGGTGCTCTCCTACGAGCAGATCCCGGTGAAGTCCGTTTACACGGCCGCCGACCTGCCGCCCGTCGAGCAGCTCGACACGATGCCCGGCTTCGCGCCCTTCGTGCGCGGCCCGTACGCCACGATGTACGTCCAGAAGCCCTGGACCGTGCGCCAGTACGCCGGCTTCTCCACCGCGGAAGAGTCCAACGCGTTTTATAAGCGCAACCTCGCCGCCGGTCAGGCCGGTCTGTCGGTCGCGTTCGATCTCGCGACCCACCGCGGCTACGACAGCGACCACCCGCGCGTCGTCGGCGACGTCGGCAAGGCCGGCGTGGCCATCGACTCGATCCTCGACATGGAAATCCTGTTCCGCGACATCCCGCTGAACAAGGTCTCCGTCTCGATGACGATGAACGGTGCCGTGTTGCCCGTGCTCGCGTTCTACATCGTCGCCGCCCTCGAACAGGGTGCGAAGTTGGAAGAGCTCTCCGGCACGATCCAAAACGACATCCTCAAGGAGTTCATGGTGCGGAATACCTACATCTATCCGCCCACGCCCTCCGTGAAGATCATCGCGGACATCTTCGCCTACACGTCGAAGAACATGCCGAAGTTCAACTCGATCTCGATCTCCGGCTACCACATGCAGGAGGCAGGCGCCACCGCCGACCTCGAGCTCGCCTACACGCTCGCCGACGGTCTCGAGTATCTGAAGACCGGCGTCGCCGCCGGCATCGACATCGACGCCTTCGCGCCGCGCCTCTCGTTCTTCTGGGCCATCGGCAAAAACTTCTACATGGAAGTCGCCAAGATGCGCGCCGGCCGGTTCCTCTGGTCCGAGATCGTCAACCGCTTCAACCCGAAGAACCCGAAGTCGCGCGCCCTGCGCACGCACTCGCAGACCTCCGGTTGGTCGCTCACCGAGCAGGACCCGTTCAACAACGTCGCCCGCACCTGCCTCGAAGCCATGGCTTCCGCCACCGGCCACACGCAGTCCCTGCACACCAACGCGCTCGACGAAGCCATCGCGCTGCCCACCGACTTCTCGGCCCGCATCGCGCGCAACACCCAGCTCCAGCTCCAGCAGGAAACCGGCATTTGTAATGTCGTCGATCCGTGGGGCGGCAGCTACTACGTCGAAGCCCTCACGCAGGAGCTCATCACCAAGGCCCGCGCCCACCTCGACGAAGTCGAGAAAATGGGCGGCATGACCAAGGCCATCGAGGCCGGCATCCCGAAGCTCCGCATCGAGGAAGCCTCCGCCCGCCGCCAGGCCAAGATCGACGCCGGTAAGGAGACCATCGTCGGCCTCAACAAGTACCGCCTCGAAAAGGAAGCCGCCCTCGACATCCTCGAGGTCGACAACACCGCTGTGCGCGAGTCGCAGATCAAGCGCCTCCAGCAGCTCCGTGCCAACCGCGACGAAGCCACCGTCAAGGCCGCCCTCGCGGCCATCACCGAGTGCGCCAAGACCGGCAAGGGTAACCTGCTCGAGCTCGCCGTCGCCGCCGCCAAGGCGCGCGCCTCCCTCGGCGAAATCTCCGACGCGTGCGAAGTGATCTTCGGCCGTTACCAGGCCCAGATCCGCTCGATCTCCGGCGTGTACCGCGCCGAGTTCGGCAACGACGCCAACGTCACCAAGATTCGCGAGCTCATCGCCCGCTTCGAGAAACACGAGGGCCGCCGCCCGCGCGTGCTCATCGCCAAGCTCGGTCAGGACGGACACGACCGCGGCGCCAAGGTGGTTGCCACCGCCATGGCCGACCTCGGGTTCGACATCGACATCGGGCCGCTCTTCCAGACGCCCGAAGAGGCCGCCAAGATGGCCGTGGAAAACGACGTTCACGTCGTCGCCATGAGCTCCCTGGCCGCCGGCCACAAGACGCTGCTGCCTGCGCTCCGTGCCGCCCTCAAGGCGCTCGGCCGCGAAGACATCATGATCGTCATCGGTGGCGTCATCCCGGCTCCCGACTACGACTACCTCCTGAAGAACGGAGCCAGCGCCATCTTTGGCCCCGGCACGGTCAT
>MWDT01000030.1 GCA_002070825.1 Verrucomicrobia bacterium ADurb.Bin122 | reverse complement strand
GAAAAGTTCGTGCGCCTCCTGCTCGACGAGGCTCTCAGGTGTGCCGCGCATGAGATCCATCTCGACGAGTCCGGCAACGAGATCGATGGCGGCAGCGAGGTGGATGTCCTTCCACTCAACGCCGGGCAGGCAGCGGGCGATGGCTCGATGCTGCGCTTCGCGGACGACCTGGTGAAGTTCGCGCTGGAATGGGGTGGGTTTCCCGACGACGTAGGTGCGTGTGACGTCGGCCGTGTATCGGGAGCAGCTCGCTCCGGCATCGATGAGGACGAGGTCGCCGGGGCGAGTTTCGCGCGGGCCCGGTGGAAAGTGGAGAATGGCGCTGTGTGGGCCGGTGCCGACGATGGTTTCGTAGCCGGTCATTTCTGCGCCGTGGTGGAAGAATTCGGATTCGAGCTCTATCTGGATTTCCCGCTCGGTGAGGCCGGGACGGAGCATCTCGTGTGCTTTGGCGAATCCGGCGGCGGTGGCGGAAACCGCCTGCCGGAGGAGGCGGAGCTCGTCGGCGTCCTTGGACCGGCGTGCGTGGTGCAGTCTGGCCTGGACGATTCTGGCGAGCGCGGGATCAAAGGTGATGGAGGCAGGCGGGCGGCCGAGGCAGATGAGCGTGCGCCCTTGGCGGGTGGCAAACCAAGTGTCGAGCTCGGCAGCCGGGCGGCCTGGCCATGGGGGGCGCCCCTCCCAGATTCGTTCGCTTTCCGCGATGTGGGGGACGAAGGACTCCCATCGGTCGTCCTGCGGGTCGTAGGCGAGGACGCCGCCGGGGCAGTTGAGGCCGGTGAGGTAGTAGTAGTCGGAGTGTGCGAAGAATGGATAGAACTGATCGCTGTCCTCCGGGAGCGGGATGGGCCGGCCGGCGTACACCAACAAGATTTCGTCGCGCAGCCCGAGCATGGGCGCGATGCGCCGGCGGCGATCGTGGAGGTGGTCGTGCATACGGAGGGTGCCGTCGCGCGAGGCGGCGGCCGGACCTCTTGGGCTGCGCGTCGGTTTACTTGGCTTGTTTGGCCTTGGGGACGACCAGGACGGGGCACGGCGCTTTTTTGAGGACGCCATGAGTGGTGGTGCCGACGAGCAGGTCGTAGAAGGCGGTGTGCCCGTGCGAGCCCATCACGATGTAGTCGGCCGCACGTTTTTTCGCCTCTTCAATAATGAGGGGAACCGGTGCTCCGGTCAGTTGGACGATTTCCGCCGTGAGGTTCTGGTTTTGATGCTTTGCCTGGAGGCGGGCGAGTTGCTCGGTGGCAGTTTTCTCGCTGACGGCGACGATCTCTTCGATGTTTTCGATCGCGATGCCGTAGTCGCTCGTGATGACGGGCGGCTGTACGATGTGCAGGAGGATGAGCTTGGCACCGAGGCCGGCGGCCAGGCTTGCAGCGGCTTCGCACACGCTGTCGGTTGTGGTGGAAAGGTCGATGGGGACTAAGACTGTTTTCATGGGGATTGAGAACAGTTTATAGCCGTTCACCGGTCGGGCAAGCGGCGATGGCGCTTAGCGCCGTTTTTATCGCGGCGAGATATTACGGGGAGCCAGGGAAAAGCTCGTCCATTTTTTGGGCGAAGACGGCGGGCGGACGGACGGGGCGGCCGTTGCGATCAATGAACGCGTGCGTGGTTTGTCCCGTGGCCAGAAGCTCGTCGCCGCGGCGCACCTCGTAGTCGAGGCGTATGCGGAGGACGGGTTTCTCGCGCAGCGTGGTGACGATGGTAATCGTGTCGTCGTAGCGTGCGGGGCGCAGGTAGCGGACGCCAACTTCGAGGACGGGGAGAAAAAATCCCTCGGCTTCGAGTTGCCGGTAAACGACGCCGTGCTGCCGGAGCAGGTGGGTGCGGCCTACCTCAAACCAGGGCAGGTAACTGCCGTGGTAAACGACGCCCATCATGTCGGTTTCCGCATACCGGACGACGACCTCTGCCTGCGCTTGGATCATGCAGGCGAGGAAGTGCGCCGCCTGCATGGTCGCAACTCAATTTGCCGCGTGGGCGTGTGCCGGCGATGTGTGGTGCTGGCGGGTATCGGAATGTTCGGAGGGATGATGCCCTCCGTCCGAATTGCGATCGGGTTTGGGCTTTGTGGTCCCGGTGCCCTCGACGACGTGTTCGACGGTGCGTACGATCTGCTGCATGGAGTCGGCCTGTCCCTGCAACTCCTGGGAGGTGGAGGCGGATTCCTCGGCAGCGGCGGCGTGGTTTTGCACCTCCTTGTCCATGGTGGAAACGGCGGTGTTGATCTGGCGAAGGCCGTCGGCTTGTTGTTGGCTGGCCTCGGCGATCTCTTCGACGAGTTTTCCGATGTTCTCAGCGGCGGTGCGGACTTCGTCAAAGGCGAGGTGGGTGTCTTTGACGAGGGTGCTGCCTTCGGTGACTTTTTTGACGGTGTTGTCGATGAGGGAGGCGGTGTTTTTGGCGGATTCGGCGGCGCGTTGGGCGAGTGCGCGGACTTCCCCGGCCACGACTGCAAATCCGGCTCCGGCTTCGCCGGCGCGTGCGGCTTCGACGGACGCGTTGAGGGCGAGGAGATTGGTTTGGAAGGCGACCTCGTCGATGGTTTTGATGATGCGCTGGGTGTCCTGGCTGGCCTGGGCGATCGATTCGATCGATTCGTTGAGGCGCTTCATGAGCTCGCCGGAGTGCGCGAATTTATCGCGTGATGCGTGGACGAGTCCGCGGGCCTGGGCGGCGCTGCCGGCGTTTTGCTGGGTCATGGAGGTGATCTCCTCCAAGCTGGCCGAGGTTTCCTCCAAGCTGGCGGCCTGGCGCGTGGCGCTTTCGGCGAGGGCGTTGCCACTCTGGGCGATTTGCTGGGCTCCGAGGGCGACCTCAGCGGCGCCGTGCCGGAGACCGAGGATGGAGTTGCGCAGCGGTTTGGTAAGTTGGCGCGAGAAGATCACCGCAATCGTGCCCGCGATGGGGATCATGATGAGCAGGGCGATGAGGACGAGCCGGAGGGTGTTGTTGGCGGTGGTTTGGAATTCCGACAGGTCTTGCGATGCGGCGAGGCTCCAACTGGTGAGTGGGATGGGAGCAAAAGCGGCGAGCTTGGCCACGCCTTGCGAGGAACGGTAGTCCATGTTGCCCGTTTCCAGGGCGAGCATGCGTTGGGCGAGCGCTTCGGCACCTTTCACCTGGGTGAAGTCGAGTTTGAGCAGTCGGGCCGGATCCTTGTGGACGACCATGATGCCCTTGCGATTGATGATGTACGGGTAGCCGGTTTCGCCAAAGGTCATCTCACCGACGGTTTTGATCAGATAGCTCAACTCAAGAGAGAGGCCCAGTCCACCGATGAATTCGCCTTGTTCGTTGAGGATGGGCGAGATGAACACCATAATGGGCACGTTGCCGACCTTCGAGATGGTGGCTTCCCCGATTGCCGGTTTTTTGGTGCGGGTGGTCTCTTTGAAGTAGTCGCGATCCCGGATGTCGAGGGCGAGGTAGGGGGAGACGTCGCCGTTGACGAGTGATCCTGCGAAAATCGTGCCGGTGGCATCGACCACCCAGAGCCCTTGGAGGCGTTTCCCGAAGCCGGCCACGATGCCTTGGAGTTCCTTGCGGAGGGCTTCTTCGGTGGCGGGATCGGGGGTGCCGGCTTTGCGTGCGGTCACAGCGACCTTGGCATTTTGCAACCCGGCGAGGCCATTGGCGGCATCGACTTGTTGGGTGAGCACCAAAGTCACCATCTCGGCCAGCTGGGCGGCGGATTGGGTGAGCTGTTGGCGTGCGAGGTTCTCGGACGAGCTCTTCATGTAGCTGTAGCTCCACAATCCGAGCGCAATCAAGGGGATAGAAACAAGCGCGAGCGAGCCGATGATGAGTTTTTTCTGGAGAGATAGCGACATGGCAGTAGGGGTGTTTCGCTTTATCGGGAATGGCTCGTGTTTCTTAATAAACCTTTTCGGCGAATCCTTTGCGCAAAGGATTAGGGTATATCCTCCAACGGATGAGGCCCAAGGCGGTGCGGTAGTTCGGCGAGGCTCGAGAGCAGGCGCTCGGCACCGGCGAAATCGCCTCCTGCGGCGAGTTCGGTGCGGACAATCCAGCATCGGATGCCCGCGGCGGAGGCGGCACGCAGGCCGCGCTCACTGTCTTCGACGACCAGCGCTTCTTCGCGACGCACGCCTGCCCGCGCGAGTGCCTGCAGATAGGGCTTGGGCGAGGGTTTGGTCTCTTCCTGATCTTCCAGTGCGAGCACGAAGTCCATTTGCTCCAGTAGCCCCGTGCGCTGGTGCATAAGCTCCAGGTGCCGACGGTGACAACTGGTGACGATGGCGAGCGTGTACTTTCCCCGGAGTGCGCGTACGACCTCGTGTGCGCTGGCACAGGGAGTGGGCTCCGAGGCGAGCAGCCCTTCGTAGATTCGGTTGCGCTCCTGCCGGGCGACGTCGATGGCGGCGGCATCGTATCCGCGCTCGGCGAGCAGGTGCCACGCCCCCTTGGCCTGGCGCATGTGTAACTCGATGAAGTCCTCACGGGTGAACGGTACCCCTCGGGCCTGGAGTGCCGCCGCTGTCGCCGCGAAATAATGGCGTTCGGTGTCCATCAGGACGCCGTCGTTGTCGAAGAAGATCGCGCGCAGCGGAGGCATGGCGCGAAGGTCTGGGGGAGCCTGGTTGCGGCAAGAAAAAATCCCGCCGCGCCGGCTCGTGAGCGAGGCCTGACGCGGCGGGCATTGTTACCCAAATATACCAGTTAATGAACCGTGCACCATAACACCACAGGTCGCGGCATCCCTTCAGGCCGCGCGTGTTATTGTGGCGGCAGGCGGAGGTGCCGACTGGAGTCGTCTATGACTTCATAGTGCAGGCTGTGCGGGCCGGCTCGATGTACGAGGCGGCGAAAGTAAATCCATACCATGAAGACTATCACCAAAGATCAGTTCGTCGCCCTCCTCAACGAAGCAGGCGTGACCGATGCCCAGAAGAAGACGCTGCATGCCCGTTTCGAGGCACGTTTCCCCGAGCAGCACCAGGCGTTCCTTGAATACCTCGGGTTGCCTGCCGCAGAGGTGAACGCGATCCGCGAGCACGCCCGCAACCAATAAGCCCTCGCCGGCCCGGTGTGCCTTGGCCAACGTGCAGCCAGCCGCGGCACGGGTCACCGGGCCGTTTTTCCTTTTCCCATGATCCCCATCAGCCAGATCGCCCAAAAATACGGACTCTCGCGGAGCACGCTGCTGTACTATGACCGGCTCGGATTGGTGCGCCCCTCGTATCGCACGGCGGCGGGCTACCGGCTCTATCAGGCCGATGACGAGGCGCGGCTGAAGGAAGTCTGCCGCTACCGAGCTGCCGGACTCGCTCTGGAAACCATCCGCGAACTGCTCGACACGGGCGAGTCGCCGCGCTCCGCCGTGCGCACGGCGTTGAACCAGCGCCTGACGGAGCTCAACGCCGAGATCGCCGGGCTGCGTCGCCAGCAGCAGGTCGTGATCGGATTGCTGCGCAAACGCGGCGCCGACCGCCTCGCTCGCGTGATGAACAAGGACAAGTGGGTCGCCCTCCTGCGCTCGTGCGGGCTGAGCGAGAAGGAGATGATGGATTGGCATTCGGTGTTTGAACGCCAGTCACCCGAGGCGCATCAGGATTTTTTAGAATCGCTCGGCCTGCCCGCTGCTGAAATCGCCGGGATCCGCAAGTTTGCCCGCTCGCGCACCGTCCGCGCCTGAGCCTGCCAGCACGCCACAAAAAAGCCGCCGACCTGGAAGAGGCCGGCGGCGGTAGAGTCGGAGACTGGGGCAACGCTTACGATTGCTCGAAATGTTTTTCCATTTCCTTGAGCTCTTTCGACTCGCGCTTGCTCTGTCGCAGCGACCAGCCGATGACGATCGCGCAGACGATCGCGACGCACAGGCCGATCCAGCGGCCTTCCGTGCCCGTGATGAGGTTGTACTTCAACACCAGTCCGAGCGCGATGAGGCTGACCATGTTCATCACCTTGATGAGCGGGTTGACGGCCGGGCCGGCGGTGTCCTTGAGCGGGTCGCCGACGGTGTCGCCGGTGACGGCCGCCTTGTGGGCTTCGGAGCCCTTGCCGCCGTAGTTGCCGTCTTCGATGTATTTCTTGGCGTTGTCCCAGGCGCCACCGGCGTTGGCCATGAAGACCGCCAGAAGCTGCCCGGTGAGGATCATGCCGGCGAGGAAGCCGCCGAGCGCCTGCGTGCCGAGGAGGAAGCCCACGGCGATCGGCGCGAGGATGGCCAGGCAGCCCGGCCCGATGAGCTCGTGTTGCGCGGCACTCGTGCAGATGTCCACCACGCGTCCGTAGGCGGGCTTCTTCTTGCCTGACCAGATGTCGGCGTCACGGAACTGTTCGCGGCACTCCTTCACGATGAGGAACGCTGCGCGGCCGACGGCGCGAATGAGCATCGAGCTGAAGAGGAACGGCACGGCGCCGCCCAGCAGGAAACCGATGAACACCATCGGGTGCGAGACACTGAGTTTGCCCGCCTCCACGATGTACTGCTCGGTCGTCATCTGACTGATCTTCTCCTCGCTGCCCACCGCGATGACCGCGATGAACGAGGAGAACAGCGAGACGGCGGCGATGACGGCGGAGCCGATCGCGATACCCTTGGTCTCGGCCTTGGTGGTGTTGCCCACCGCGTCGAGGTCGGAGAGGATCTGGCGGGAGCGTTTGTAGGAGCCGGGCTCGGCCTTCTCCATCGCGTCCTTGTCGTAGCCCATTTCGCCGATGCCGTTGGCGTTGTCGGCCACCGGGCCGAAGACGTCCATCGAGATGGTGTTGCCGGTGAGGGTGAGCATGCCGATGCCGGTCATGGCGACGCCGTAGGCGACGAAGAGCGGGGGCGTGCCGAGGTAGCAGAGGTAGGAGAGGACGATCGCGACGGCGATCACGGCCACGGTGGCCACGGTGCTTTCATAACCGACCGCGAAGCCCTGGATGATGTTGGTCGCGTGGCCGGTCTGGCAGTTCTTGGCGAGGCTTTGCACCGGCTCGTGCGTGGTGTGCGTGTAGTAGCTGGTGACCTTGTTGAGCGCGATGGCGAGGACGACGCCGATGAAGCAGGTGAGCACCGGGCGCATGTCGCCGTGCTCGATGCCGAAGGTCGCCCAGAAGGGCAGGGCGCCAGGATCGCCGCCGGGGAAGCCGGCCTTGGCCATCGGGTTGGTGGCGAGGTAGGCGGCGTCGAAGCGCAGGTAGAAGAGGCCGAGCACGAAGAAGCCGACGACCGAGATCGCGGAGCCGATCCAGAAACCGCGGTGCACGCTCTTGAGCGCGGTGTCCGAGGTGTCGTTGGGGCCGGCTTTGACGGTGTAGGTCGAGATGATCGAGCCGAGCACGCCGATGCCGCGCACCAGCAGCGGGAAGATCACGCCCTTGTGGCCGAAGCTGGCCAGACCGAGGATCATCGCGGCCACGATGGTGACCTCGTAACTCTCGAAAATGTCCGCGGCCATACCGGCGCAGTCGCCGACGTTGTCGCCGACGTTGTCGGCGATGGTGGCGGCGTTGCGCGGATCGTCCTCGGGGATGTTTTTCTCGATCTTGCCCACGAGGTCGGCGCCGACGTCGGCGGCCTTCGTGTAGATGCCGCCGCCCACGCGCATGAACAGCGCCAGCAGCGTGCCGCCGAAGCCGAAGCCGAGCAGCGCCTCATAGGCTTGTTCGCCGTAGGCGATGAAAATCAAGGTACCGCCGAGCAGGCCGAGGCCGTCGGTGAGCATGCCGGTGATGGTGCCGGTGCGGTAGCCGAGCTGCATCGCCTCGCCGTAGGAACGGGTGGCGGCGGCGGCGACGCGCAGGTTGCCCGTCGTGGCCAGTCGCATGCCCACGAAGCCCACGCACCAGCTGAAGAGCGAACCGACGAGGAACGCGCCGGCGCGGCCGAGCTTGAACGCGATCAGGTCGCTCTGCGTCGTGAAGAAAAGCACGAGGGTGATCACGACGATGAGCGGCCCGATCTTGCGGAACTGGGCCGCGAGGTAGGCGTCGGCGCCTTCGCGCACGGCGGCGGCGATTTCCTGCATGCGGGGCGTACCCTGATCGGCGGCTTTCACCTGCTTCACGAGCATGAGCGCGTAGAGTAGACCGAGCACCGCGACCACGAGCACCACCATCAGCGCCACGATCTCCATCTGCGAATACTTCGGGTCGGAGAACAGGCTGAAGAAGGCGAACGCGTGTTCCCCTCCGTGCGGGACGGCGGCCTCCGCGGCGGCCGTCTGGCCGAAGAGCGGGCGGGCGAGAAACGCCGTCGCGAGTAGGCCGGCGAGCCCGGCCATGGGCATGGTGGCACTGCGACGCTGTCGCAGCCATTGGATGAGAGTCCGGTGCATAGTTCGTCTAGGATTTGGGGAGAGGTTTACCGACAAAGAGCCGTCAGGCCGGTGGGTGAGCCCCGGAGGCCTGCTCGAACAACCGCGAAGACTGGAGGAGATGAGCCACGCGACATGTTTGGTCCGCGGATGCCGACCATTACCACAGATTAGACTAAAAGCCTTCGTCGGGCTGCGCACGGCTTGTCATCTGCTGTGCGCGTGTTGGTAAGGAAGTGGATACGCGTTTTTACGCATCCGTGCTGAGGCTACGAACCCGGAGAGCCGCGCGGCTGGCGGTGTCAGCCGCGGTCGGGATTGATCTCGAGCAGGCGTTGGCGCAGGCGCGCGGCGACCTCGTCGCGGTCGCCCGCGAGGGTTTCCGGGCTGACCAGCTCACAGTGGATGCGGATGGTCGAGAACGGACGGGGCAGATAAAACCGGTCCCAACTTTTCAACTGGCGCGCCGGGCCGAACTCGGCACCGACGAGCAGAATGGGGGCTTGCGCGCGGCGTGGGACGATCAGGCCGCCGGCTTTGAAGTCGTAGCACGGGCCTTTTGGACCGTCGGGCGTGAGGCCGATGTCGCGGCCAGAGCGGAGCGTGTCGATGAGCGCGGAGGCCGCCTCGCGCCCGAGCCGGCTGCTCGAACCGCGCACGGTGGCGATGCCCACCAGCGAGAAAAATGCGTCGAGCCAGGCGCCGTCTTTGCTGGCGCTGACGAGCGCGTGGATGGGCCTGCCTTGACGGTAGCGGCGCACCATCTCGGCGACGAGGAACAGCCGGTTGTGCCAGAGCACGAACGCGACGGGCTCGTCGATCTTGCGAAACGCGCGGTAATCCTCCGGCGCGATCTCAAAGCGCAGGGTGCGGCCCCACATGCGCACGAGCAGGCCGAGCGGCCAGACCAGCATGCGTCGCCAGCCGGTGATGCGGTTGACGAGAGCGTTGGTCTTGGTCGGCGCGGGAGAATCCACGCGCGTGTTGTGGCGGCAACTTCGCGCTCCGCCAAGTCGGATCGCCGGAAACCCTAAGCCTGTGGGCGGTGCAGGGCCTTCGTCCCGGTTTTTTCTCCTAAACAATCGGCCCTGCCGGTTGACGCCGCTCACGTCGGGGCCAACTTATTTAAGAAACCCGTATATCAGGACACTCCTCAACGCTCCCGATAGGAGTCAGACGGTCGAAAGAGTCCTCTACGGGTTTTTTCGTCGGCGCAGTTTGCTCCCGGGTGCTGGCGGAAGATGGCGCTGCGAAAAGAGCGGAAAAATCCCGTTGACGGCGCCCCCCGGACTACTTTTTCTCCGACTCCTTTCTCAAGTGGCTCGGTAGCTCAGTTGGTAGAGCAGAGGACTGAAAATCCTCGTGTCCCCGGTTCGATCCCGGGCTGAGCCACCACTTTAAAGACCGCCGACCTTAACGGGTCGGCGGTCTTTTGCTGTAAGCCTGGCGCGCGGCCTCGACGAAGGCGCGGACTTTGGCGGCGGACTTGCGGCCATCGGGGCCTTCCACGCCGGTGTGCGTATCGACTCCGGCCGGGCCGACTGTGCGGATGGCCTCGGCCACGTTGTCCGGGGTGAGGCCGCCGGCGAGGATGACCGGGCGCGGCGAGAGCTCCACGAGGCGCCGGCTGATGCTCCAGTCGTGCGTGAGGCCGGTCGCGCCTTCCTGACCGGTCGCGGGGTTGAAGGTGTCGGTGATGTACGCGTCGACGTACGGCGCGGTTTCCAGAACCATCTGGCGCAGGGTCGGCTCGTTGCCGGCGCGCACGACGAGGCTTTTGAACACCGTCAGCTCCGGCGCGATCTGCTGGAGCTGACGCAGTTGGTCCACGGAGATGGCGCCGTGGAGTTGCACGGTGCGCACGCCGAGTTTGGCGCAAAACGCGGCGATGGCATCGGCGCGGTCGAGGTAGGTGATGAGCACGCTGCGGCACTCGGCGCGGAGCCGGCGGATGAGCGCCGCGGCGGCGTCTTCGGAGAGGTCTTCCTTGTTGACGGTGAGGCGCAGCGGAAAGCCGAGCCAGCGGACGCCGGCGTCGATCAGCAGGCGGGCTTCGGCCTCGTCGATCACGCCGGCGATTTGGATCAACGGCAGGTCGGAGGCGTCGAGCATGGCGCGGGGAAACGCGGCGCGAGGGCCGGGCGTTTACAGCGTGGCGTGGAGCAGGCGGCGGTCGATGGCCTGGCAGCCGACGACGGCGGCGGCGCCGAAGACATCGTGCGCGCTGGCGCCGCGGCTGACCTCGGCGGCGGGGCGGCTCAGTCCGGTGATGATCTGGCCGAACGTGTTGGCGCCGGCGAGCAACTGGATGAGTTTAAAGGCGATGTTGCCGCTGTTGAGGTCGGGGAAGATGAGGACGTTGGCGTGGCCGGCGACGGGGCCTTCGATGTGCTTGGCAGCGGCGAAGGTGGCGTCGAGCGCGGCGTCGACCTGGAGTTCGCCCTCGATTTCCATGGGGAGGGCGGCGGCGGCGGCCTTGGCGCGGGCCAGCTCGGTGGCGCGGCGCATTTTGACGATGGAGGGGTGCTGCGAGTTGCTCTTGGAGGAGTAACTGAGCATGGCGACGCGCGGGGTGTCGTTGGTGAGGTGGTGGGCGATCATGGCCGTGGCCAGCGCGATGTCGCAAAGCTGCTCGGCGGTCGGCTCGGGGATGATGCCGCAGTCGGCGAGGAAGAGGCTGCCGTCGGTGCCGATTTTGCGCTCGTCCCAATCGAGGATCATGAGGGATGAGGGCGTCTCAACGTGTTCCAACCGGGGGATGATCTGGAAAAGGGGGCGGAGGGCGCTGGTGTCGGCCACGGTCGCGCCGCTCACGAGGGCGTCGGCCTGGGCGTTGAGCAGCATCATGGTGGCGTAGTAGCCGGTGTCGCGCAGGGCCTCGCGGATGTCGGGGATTTTGAGGCCGTGATCCTGCCGAAGCTGTTCGAGCTGGGCGGTGAAGGCGGGGATGTCTTCGCTGGTCGCGGGCTCAATGATGCGGATGCCCTTGAGGTCGAGCGAGAGACGGGCGGCGGACTCCTTGATAGCACGGCGGCTGCCCAGCAGGATCGGGGCGCCCATGCGGCGGGTGACCCACTGACGCGCCGCTTGAAGTACACGCGGATCAGCGCCTTCGGCGAAGACGATGCGCTTGGGATGGCGCTGGAGTCTTTCGGTGAGTTTCGCGAGGAGCGGCATGGAAGAGGCCTACGGTGCGCGCTTCGGGCGGGGCGTCAATGCCACACCGGGTAAAGGGCTTGCTAAGCCGGGGCGGGAAACCGACAAAAACGCTGTGTCTAGACAGTTGAAAAACATCGGTGTGGTGGCGGGGCTCACGGTGGTTTCCCGTGTGCTTGGGCTGGTGCGCGATCAGTTGGGGGCGGCGATCTTTGGTACGAGCCTGCTCAACTCGGCGTTCGTCACGGCCTTCCGCCTGCCCAACCTGTTTCGCCGGCTGCTCGGCGAGGGCTCGTTGACAGCGGCGTTTGTGCCGACGTTGCAGGATGCGCTCCACCGCGATGGCCGGCCGGCGGCGTTTCGCTTGGTCAACCAGGTGGCGAGCTGGGTGCTGGTGTTGTCGCTCGGGCTCGTGGGGCTGGGCATGTTGATCTACAGCCAGTCCCGGCGTGTGCCCGATCTGGAGGCGCGCT
>MWDT01000029.1 GCA_002070825.1 Verrucomicrobia bacterium ADurb.Bin122 | reverse complement strand
AAGAACCCGCACAGCCGCGAACTCCTCACGGCCTTCAAGCCTCTCCTTGTCGTCCGGGAGCGCCTGATCGGGGAGTTGAAGCTGAAGCCCGCGGACCGCGCGAGGATCGACGGGGAGAAACTCCGCCGGGGAATCCCCTGCATCGGACAGACTCCTTTCTTCTTCGAAGACGACCCCTGGAAAGCGGTCGGCCTTGCGGTGGCCGGGGCGGTCCGGGAAGGGTTTCCGGCTCTCGCGGAGGACGCGGCGACGCTCGCGGGGGCGATCGAGGCGGGCAAGATCCGGCTCTTCGATGCCTTTGCGGACTACCCGGACAGCGTGGGAGCGGCCCTCGACCGATGGACGGCGGAAACGCACATCAAGCCCCAGGCCGTCGCGCTCCTGCTGGGCGCCGTGGCGGGAATCATCCTCCGGGCCCGGTCCGCCGGCATCGGCGGGGACGTCGAAAAAACGGGCTGGGACCGTGGGACCTGCCCCATCTGCGGCGCCAGCCCGACCCTCTCCGTCATCCGCGAGAAGATCACGGAGCGCTGGCTGCACTGCTCGCGGTGCGGCCACGAGTGGCGATTCACCCGGATGATCTGCCCCGGCTGCGGACTGGAGAGCCCCGGCGGGATCGACTACTTCTATGTGGAGGACAAAAAGCAGGAGACGGCCTTCACCTGCGATGCCTGCAAGCGCTACCTGATCACCCTGAATCACGTGAGCGACCTGGGCGAGACCGACCGCGACGTGACGGCCATGGGCCTCGTGCACCTCGACCTGATCATGCAGGAAAGGGGGTTCGCCCCCATGTGCCGGTGCGAATGGAACACCTTTTGACCCGGACAGGGCACACGTTACTATGCTAAAAAAGCATTGCCCGGCGGTAACTGAAAACCTGTAGACCCTCGTCCATACATTTTCCGTGCATGCCTCTCCGCCCAGGGTGTACGGCCACAGTTCTTATAACGTACCTCACGGGGATAGCGGTCCATTCAGCCCCTCCGGCGCACCACAAAGAACTCGTAAGCGCAGCAGCCTGAATACTTCCGGTGCATCCCGGGCTCCCGCGCGGGGGGAACATGCACGGCCAGCGCTTCGTTATCGTTCGCCTATTTTCGGCTCCCTTCCCCTATGTGAATCTCCATCGATGCGTAGAAAACACCCCACCAAGCCTCGTCCGGCAGGATGAAATGCCCGATGAGCGAGAAAACCGCTTCTCTCGATTGCAACCAAGACATCCGGAACCCGGCCTATGGCCGGGCAGTCATTCTCGAAGCTCGTTCTGACCTCGGGGAGCGGGTTTCCCTTGCGCCGGACAGAGTCAATGAAGACCGGGTACAAGTCGGCCAGATGGCGGTAGAGCCTGATATCCCGGCCGGCAACCGTTTGTGTTCTTTCGCCATGTCCAGCCCTCTGATCACCCAATCATCAGGCCTCGGGTGGGCAGTGGCTCCTTGATCGACCCAATCCTCCTCCGTGCAGGACACGCCCTTTTGACCGGGAATCTTGCGTGGAGGCCCGAGCCGTAGCATCGAGCCATCGGAAAGATTTCAACCGAGTTCGACGAGGGCATGGCGTTTGCGGCCGTCGTCCACGAGATGGATTTTCCGATCGGGCTGCTCGACACCGTCCACCCAAACCCGGCGGGTGTTCCACGTTGCATCGCCCGTTTTTTTAAACTCGATGTGGTAAAAGGTATTGCGGTAGCGGTAGGTGAGCTTGAACCCCGTCCAGCCGGCGGGGATAAGTGGGCTGAAGGAGAGGGTATTGGTTTCAAGGCCTATGCCGAGGAGGTCTTTGACGAGCAGTCGGTAGAGCCAGGCAGCGGAACCCGTGTACCAGCTCCAGCCGCCTTCGCCTTCGCGGCCCTTGATCGTGTAGAGATCGGCAGCGAGGACGTATGGTTCCAATTTGTAGGTCCTGACGTGCTCCGGGGTGTCTCCGTGGCGGACAGGGTTGAGGTATTGGAAGATTTCCCAGGCGACATCGCCCTGCCTAAGGGCCGCAAAGGCCATGGCGGTCCACACCGCGGCATGGGTGTACTGTCCGCCGTTTTCGCGCACACCGGGGAGATAGCCCTTGATATAGCCGGGATCCCAGGGCGCGCTGTCAAAGGGCGGATCGAAGAGCCGGACGAGGCGATGCTCGCGATCCACAAGGCGGTCCAGTACTGATTGCATGGCGGTGCGGGCACGTTGGGGATCGGTGGCGCCTCCCAGTACGGCCCAGCTTTGCGGGATGGAATCGATTTGACATTCGGGGTTTTGAGCGGAGCCAAGCGGGGTCCCGTCGTCGAAGAAGGCGCGCAGATACCATTGGCCGTCCCAGGCATGACGGTCGATGCGGGCCGCCAGCTTTTGCGCTTCTTGTTCACAGAGGGCCGCGAATGGTCTGTCGCCGTGGCGGGCGGCGAGTGGGCCGAACTCGCGCAGGACCTGAAGCAGAAAAAAGCCCAGCCAGACACTTTCCCCGCGCCCTTCATTTCCGACGCGGTTCATGCCGTCGTTCCAGTCACCCGAGCCGATCAGGGGCAGTCCGTGAGTGCCGAAGCGCAGGGCATGGCGGATGGCCCGCGCGGCGTGTTCGTAAAGCGAGGCAATTTCCTCGGTAACGCGGGGCAGGTCATAGACGGATTCCTCGTTTTCCGCGGGAGGACGGGTATCGAGAAAGGGGCGCGTTTCATCAAGGATGCCTGTGTCGCCCGTGACGGCGACATAGCGGCACAGGACTAAAGGCAGCCAGAGCAGGTCGTCGGAGATGCGGGTGCGCACGCCACGGCCGACGGGCGGATGCCACCAGTGCTGCACGTCGCCCTCCTGAAACTGGCGGGAGGCGCTCAGCAGCAGGTGCTCGCGTGTCAGCCACGGGCATTCGCGGAGGAAAGCCAGGGAGTCCTGCAACTGGTCGCGGAAACCGTAGGCGCCGCTGGACTGGTAGAAGCCGGTGCGTCCCCAGAAGCGCGAGGAGAGGATCTGATAGAGCAGCCAGTGATTGACGAGGAAATTGACGGAGGCATCGGGTGTTTCGACGTAGACGCCGCCGAGTTGGCGCTGCCAAAAGTCCCACACTTTCTCCAACGCCTGGCGGGCGCCGCTCGTGCCGGCCTGGTGACGGAGCCGGGCGCGAGCTTCGTCCTCGGTCTGCGCGGCCCCGAGACAGAACACGACCTGGATCTGGTCGCCGGGCTGGATTTCAAACCAGGTTTGGATGGCGGCGCAGGGGTCCAGCCCGGCGCCGACGCGATTGGAAAGGTGTTCTCGCCGGAGCGCGGCGGGGTCGGCGAGCGAGCCGTTGCGGCCGATGAATTCAGTGCGGTCGGCGGTCAGGGTGCGATCCTCGCCGCTGCAATGAAAAAAAGCGATGCGGTCGGCAAAATCCAGGCTGAAGGCGTTCTGGGCGAAGATGGCGCCGCTTTGTGGATCAAGACGTGTGACCACGTGCATCGCACTGTGGTCGCGGTGCTCGCCCAGCACCCATTCGCAGTAGCCTGTGATGGATACGCGCCGTGTACGGCCCGTTGTGTTGCGCAGGGTGATGGCCGTGAACTTGAGCGGGTCGTCGATGGCAACATAGACGGTTGTTTCAGAGGACAGCCCCGCATGAGTCTGTTCGAAGACGGTGTAGCCGTGCCCGTGTCGGCAGACGCAGAACGCCTCGGCGGACGCGCGGGCGGGCATGGGGGACCAGAAGAGGCCGGTTTCCTCGTCCCGGATATAAAACGCTTCGCCGCTCGGATTTTCGACGGGGTCGTTGTGCCACGGCGTCAGGCGGAACTGGTGCGCATTTTCACTCCAGCTCGATGCGCTGCCCGACTCGCTGATGATGGTTCCGAAAAACGGATTGGCGAGGATATTGACCCAGGGGGCGGGGGTGCTCTGACCGGGCTTCAACTGGATGATGTACTCGCGACCGTCGCGGGTGAATCCGCCGAGGCCGTTGAAGAATTCCAATTCCCGGGAGGTCAGGGAAGGCAGAGGTTCGGAAGTCTCCTGTTGGCGTTCGGACGCCAGTTCGGGAATGTCCGCTTCGGGCACGACGCGTCGGTCGATTTGTTCTTCCAGGGCCCCGTATCGGTCGCTGAACACGAGCCGGGCGACGGCCTGGAAAAGGATCCGGTCATCTTCGGGCACCTGGTCGATGTTGCGCACGAAGATACCCCCAGGCTGGTCGAGGAGCTTGCTTTCGGTGCCTGCCTGCACGAGGCCAATAATGGCGTCGAGCAGATCCTGGCGGTAGCCCGCATAGGCCTCGGACCAGATCACCAGATCCGCCTCGACCCCCTTCTGCCGCCAGTAGCTGTGGGCCTGCACCAGGCTGCGGACGAGACCCAGGTTGGCGATGTCCGTAATAGACAGGAGAACGATGGGGCGGTCGCCGGAAATGCCGTAGCTCCAAAGCGCGGCTTGGTTCTTGCGGTTGGCGGCGATGATGCTGGCACGGCCGCGGCGATGGGGACCGGCGAAAAACAGCGACCCGGCCAGGCGGGCATAGTTCTGGGCGTCCGTCTCGCGGATGCGCAGCTGGTGCAGGAACACTTGGCTGCGAGTCCATGCCAGCGAAAACACGCGTTCGGCCATACGCGGATCACGGCAGCGGTCCACATAGATTTCGGCTGCTTCCCGTGTGGCAGCAACGCCAAGGAAGGCGTTGAGCTGAATAGAACGGCCCGGCTCGATGCGTACTCGATAGCGGATGGCTGCAGCGGGATCTGATGTAAATCCGGTGCGATCGGGCAGTGGACCGGGCAGATCGAGGGCGGCCGGATTGCGCACTGATCGGTTGCGGCCGATGAACGCCGCGCGATCGGTCTCGTAGGAAGGTCCGCGCAGGATGAGGCCGCCCGCCACGCCGAGGAAGTGAAACATCCATGGCGGATGTTCGCCCGCTGACGAGGGGCGGCGGGTAAACAACAGCGCGGCCTTGTCGCGAACGGTCGAGGCGGTCACGAACAGCTTGTGGAAGGCAGGGTGCGCCGCTTCTGCGCGGCCGGCAAGCATTACGGGTTCGGCGTAGCTGGTGATTTCAATCGTTCGCGCCCGACGGGAGAGGTTGGTCAGGGTCAGCTGCCGCAGTTCCATATCGTCTTCGGGACACACGACCACTTTCAACTGGCTCTGGAACTGTTGGGAGACGGACTGGAACTCGGCGCCGCCTTGCGCAAACACCGCCTCATAGCGGTCGAAATCAGCGACCAAGGGCCGCGCGGTGGGCGACCAGGTCTTGCCGGTACCCACCTCCTGCAAATAGAAGAAGAAGCCGTGGACGTCCTGCGCGGAATCCTCGCGCCAGCGGGTCAAGTTGAGTCCCTGCCAGCGGCTGACGCCGCCTCCACCGTTGGTAATCATGACATGATAGCGCCCATTGGACAGGAGATGCACGTCCGGCACGGGAGTGTCGGGGGTGTCGTAAGAGCGCGAGATTGATTCGAAGGTTTCCCCGACAGGTAAACCGGCGGTTTCACCCATCGCCACCGTGGGATGAATTCGCGGACGCGCAAGCGGGACGCGTTCTTGCAGCAGCCGGGCTGCGGACTTCAACCGCAGATCGGTCATGAACCGACGCTGCATCGGCTGGCCATGGAGCAGATGACCGAACGCCAGCAGACACATCCCGTTGTGGTGCGCCATCCAGGTGCGGACAATGGCGAAAGGTTCACCGGCGGGCACGCGTGCGGGTGTGTGGTCCACCGCCTCGTACAGGCCGAAGCGGCCGACCGCTCCGGCATCGACGAGGCGTCGGAGGTTGCGGACGGCTTTCACAGGTTCAACCATCAAGGCCAGGGCGCTCGCATAGGGCGCAATCACAAGATCGTCTGCCAGACCGCGCTTCATGCCGAGCATCGGGACGCCGAAGGCACGATATTGATAGGCTTGGCTCGAGTCCAGCTGGTTGTATCCCGACTCGGAAATACCCCAGGGGACGCCCGTCTGCCTGCCGTAGCTGATCTGGCGGTGCACCGCGCTCCTGCAGGTCACGTCCAGAAGCGTACCGTCGTAAACCGGCATGACCAGCATCGGCATCAGGTACTCGAACATCGAGCCGCTCCACGAGGTCAGCACGGGCGGGCCCCCGCCCGGTGCAAGCCGGCGTCCGAGGTGGAACCAGTGTTCCAGCGGCAGTTGACCGCGGGCCACGCCGACATAGCTGCCCAAGCGGCTCTCCGACGCCAGAAGATCGTAGAAGCCGGGATCCCGGCTGTGCGCGTCGAGGTTGTACCCGATGGACAGTTGATGCCGGTCGGCATCGTAGAGGAAATCCAGGTCATATTCGCTGAACTCGGTGCAGCGTTCAGCGACGGCGCCGAGTTCCGTGATGCGTTGGGAGGCCCGTGAGCTGGCGAGCGTCAGCCACTCGATCCAGCGCTGGGACGGATCCCCGGCCGGCCTTTGCGTCAGACGCGGTTCCCAGCGACGCAACAGGGTGGCAAGCGCGTCCAGAGGGAGACTGGTCCCGGTTTCCTGCTGCAACTCTTTCCACAGAGACGCGTCGGCGCCGGCATCCTCCGCCGCGGGAGAATAGGGAAGCTCGGCGCAGGTCCAGGGTGCGAAATAGCGGATTTCGTCGACAAAGTCCGTACACTGTCGTTGCAGTGCCTCGCACCAGAAGGAGAGAGATTCGTCCGGCGCCAACGCGCCGGCCAGGCCTTCGAGCCCCGCGCGGAAGGTCTCCAGTTCCCGCTGAATGTCGCGCAAAGACGGCGGGACAGCGCGGACGGCCTCGATCCGTTCGCGGATCCGGTCGGCTGCCGCCGGAAATACGTCTGGTGATACGGGGCATTCCGGCCGTTTCCGGGCCGATTCGATTTCCATCAGCAGGATGCCGGCGGCATCTTCGAGCCCTTCCCGCCAGCGCGCTGGCAGGAAGGGGCCGCGCATCATTTCCCGCAAGCCTTCACGGACGACGATCAGCATCGCCGCAAGGTTGCCGCTGTCCACCGAGGAAATGTAGAGAGGGTGCAACGGCTTGAGGGTGGGGATGTTGTACCAGTTGTAGAAATGACCGCGGTACCGCTCCATCCGTTCCAGCGTGTCCATGGTGCGGGCCGTGTGGAAAAGGAAGCGTCCGGGCGAGAGGTAGCCGAAATCGCAGGCGGCCAGGCCGCTTACGAGGCCCATCCCGATGTTGGTCGGCGAGGTCCGCGGTGCGACCGCCGGCGCCGGGATTTCCTGGAAATTGTCGGGCGGGAGCCAATGGCTGGCTTCTCCTGTAAAATGGTCGAAGTAAGCCCAGGTGCGCCGCGCCAGCCGGCGAATGAAGGCGGCTTGGACTGCATCCAACGGGAGGACACGCGGGGTGCGGGTGCGGCTGACGAACCAGGCGATGCCGGGGGAAACCAACCACAGTCCCGCCAGCGCGAGGAGCAGAGGGTTGGCCGGTTCGATCCCCGCCAGCGCCGGCGCCGCACAGGCCGCTGCAAGGGCGGGGGCCGACCACATCTCGCGGATAACGTCCCCGACCGAAGTCCCGGCCGTCCTCTCGCTGTGACTGGCGGTCTTCCATTCGAGCAGTCGCCGTCGGCTCCGCATCCGCCAGAACACGCGGACAACGGCGTCCAGATAGACCCACCCGTGATAGGGCGTGAAGGCCAGCTCCAAAAGCTCGAGCCCCCATTGACGGCCTTCTTTCGCTGTGACGGCTCGCAGATGGACGGGGAGCGGGACCGGCTTTCCCTTGAGCAGAAAAGCGCGTAGCGTGCGCAGCGCCGACGGCAGAAAATACACGCCCAGCAGGACCGCAATGCGCCCGGTTGCACTCGCCGTCCAGGCATACCCAGCGGAAACCAGGGTCAGGAAAAGCGCGGCCGGAACCAGGCTGCGCCGCAGGTTGTCGAAGATCATCCATCGGGACAGTCCGTCGAGGGGATTGCGGACCCGGCGGCCGTCGGGTCCGGGGATGCGGGGAAACAGCCAGCCCGCGATCTGCCAGTCGCCCCGCACCCAGCGGTGCCGTCGCCGGGTGTCGGCAACCACCCGCGAGGGTTCGTTCTCGACCAACTCCACGTTGCTGATGAATCCGCAGCGCGCGTGGCAACCCTCGATCAGGTCGTGGCTCAGGATGAGATTGTCAGGGAAGCGCCCGCCCGTCGCCGCATGGAAGGTGTGGATGTCGTAAATGCCCTTGCCTATGAACTGGCCCCGGCCGAAGAAATCGGGATAGACGCTGGCGACTTCCCTCGTGTAGGGGTCGATGCCCACTTCGCCGGCCAGGAGTAGGGCAAAGAGTGATTGGCGTGCGGAAGTCAGGCTGACGGCTATGCGCGGCTGCAGGACGGCGTAGCCGCGGGTTACCATCCGGCGGACGGAATCAAGGTGCGGACGGTTCAGCAGGTGCGCCATTGCGCCCGCCAGCTGGACGGCCGACCCCGGCGGCAGTTGCGTGTCGGTATCCAGGGTAATGGCGTAGCGCACGGAACGAAGCAACTCGGGGTCGCCTTCGATCACTGAAAACGCCTCAGTGCGGCCCTCGACCACTAGGCGGTTGAAATCCTCGAGTTTACCGCGCTTGCGTTCGTGGCCCATCCATTTTCGCTCTTCGGGATTCCATCGACGCGGACGGTGCAGGAGGAAGAAGATCGGATCGCCCTTCCGTGCATGGCGCGCATTCAGCCTCCGGATGCCTTTGACTGTCGCCTCGACGCTTTCGCGGTCGTTGGAAAGTTCCTCGGCATCGGCATCGAGGAAATCCGTCAGCAGGGCGAACAACAGGTTCGGGGATTTGTTCCCCAGGTAGCGGATTTCAAGATCCTCCAGCAGATGCATGCCTTCGGTCGGGGAACCCAGCATGGTCGGCACCACCACGATGGTTCGGTGTTCGGGCGGGATACCCTTGGCAAAATCGACACTCGGCAGGAAACGGGAGGGAACCAGGAGCGTGCTCACCCAGTTAATGAGCGCGATCGCAGGTCGGGATGCGACCAGCAACGCGGCGGCCACCCAGAGAGTGACGGCCCAACCGGGGCCCGCTCCGCGCAGGCTGGCTGCGGGAACAGCCGCCATCACCAGGGTCATCACGACCGCCGCGGTCAGGTAAAAGGCCAGGGGATGGCGCCCCAGGCAGCGGCTGAACCGTCGATGCAGCGGGAGGCGGCAGCCGATCCGGGTTTCCAACTCGGAGCGGCCGGTGTCCAGCAGGAAATAGCCCACGTGGCTTTCGTGGCGGTCCGCGTTCGCCTGCCGACGCAGCAGCTTCGGCGACCTGGGCGCGGAAGGCGTCGTCGTTCGACATGAGCCCCGCGATGCGGTCACCCAGCGCCACCAGACATGCACCGGTGAGGGTCGCCAGGTCGACGATCGCGGCAGGCTCCTCCTCTGAAGCAAGGACGAGTGCCTCGCCGAGCACGAGCCGACCTTCGGCATCGGTGTTGAGCACCTCGACCGTGGTCCCGTTTCGGGCGGTGTAGACGTCGCCAGGGCGTTGGGCCTGGCCGCTGACCATGTTGTCGGTCATCGGCGTGAAGCTCACGACGCGCACGTCGACGCCGAGGGCGGGCAGCGCCGACATGGCGCCGATGACGGCGGCAGCGCCACCCATGTCGTCCTTCATGTCCATCATCGACGCGGCCGGCTTCAGCGACAGGCCGCCGGAGTCGAAGGTGATGCCTTTGCCGACGAGGGCGATGGTTGGCGTGTCGTCGTCCGCGCCCTCGGGCTCGTAGGAGAGCTTCACGAGGCGCGGTTCGATCGCCGAGCCCTGGTTGACCGCGACCAGTCCACCGAGTCGCTCTTCCTTGATGGCGGCGAGGTCGAGCACCTCTGCGGTGAGACCCGCATCGGTCGCTCGTGACGCTGCACGGTCGGCGAACTCCGGGGCTGTCAGGGTGCCGCCCGGGGTGTTCACCAGGTCGCGGGCGAAGGTGACCGCCGAGGCGACCGCCGCGCCGGCCGCGACGCCGGCACGAGCCGCACGCACCGCGGCGTTGTCGTCGCCCACGACCAGCGTCACTGCGGCGAGGCCAGCCTTGATCTTGTCGGCAGAGCGCATGTCGTCGAATCGGTAGGCACCGAGGACCAACCCTTCGGTGACCGCTCGGGCGGCTGCGTCGAGCGACACTTCGGAGCGCTCGTCGGCGAGCCAGGCAAGGCCGTCCAGCTCGAACGCGACCCGCTTGTGCTTGAGGACCGACCGAGCGAACGCGGCTGCGCCCCGGCGCAGCGCATCCCTCAACTCGGTGCCGGTCGCACCCGAGGGGCCCAGGCCCACCACGACGGTGGCGGTGTCGCCGTCGTCGAAGGTCGCCACCGTGCCGACCGCGCCGGAGAACCCGGCCCGCTCGAGCGCCGCCTTCTTGAAGCCCGACACCTTGTTGAGCTTGTCGCTGTGGCTCAGCACGGCCACGGAAGACGCGCCCCCGGGTGTGGTCTTCGCCACCTTGACGTCGATGGGATCAGCCATGTTCAACCTCCGGGTCTGAGCTCGACCGAACGGGTCGTGAGCGAGTTGCCCTCCTGCCAGCGGGCGAGCGCCCAGAGCAGATCGGACAGACGGTTCAGGTACGCGATGACGAAGGAGCCGTCGTCGGCCGCGGCGAGCGACGAGCGCTCGGCTCGACGCACGATGGTGCGGGCGAGATCCAGATGGGCCGAGACGACGGTCTCTCCGGGGACGACGAACTCGTTGGGTGCCTCGAAGCGGCCCATCACGTCGTCGATCGTGGTCTCCAGGTCGGTCACCATCGACTGTGTCACGAGCGAGGTGCCGGCGGTGAGCTTGTGTCGGTTCCCCTCGGCCGTCGCGAGCTCTGCCATGGCGACCCACAGGTCTCGTTCGATCCCGATGAGCAGCCCGATCAACTCATCGGTGGCATCGACGGCGTGTGCTTCGAGCGGCACCGAGGCCGACGCGTGGGCCCGGGCGATTCCGACGGCGGACTGCGCTTCGTCGACGTCGCCGTACGCCGCCGGACGGGGATCGTCCTTGCGGACCCTGCCGCCGTAGAGCAATCCGGTGGTGCCGTCGTCGCCCTTGCGCGTGTAGATGTCCATGCCGGCCCGGAGCCTACCCACACCCCAGGCCCGACCCCGGCTCCATCCCGGTTCTGTTGCGCAGAACCGCGGGGTTCTCCGCGCTTCTGCGCAACAGAACCGGGAGGAGGAACCGGCTCTGGAGTGCTGGAGGGTGCGAAGTAGCATCGAGAGCACTTATGGCTCCTGTTCAAGCGCCCCGCGGCGACGCCGCCGACTCCCCCTACCTGGCCGCGATAGCGGACCGCGTCGTCGTCTACGACGGCGCCGCCGGCACCTGGCTGCAGGAGCAGGACCTCACGATGGAGGACTACGGCACACCCGAGCTGGAGGGCTGCCCCGAGATCCTCGTCGAGACTCGTCCCGAGCTCATCAAGAAGATGCACGCCGAGTACCTGGATGCGGGCGCGGACGTCATCGAGACCAACACGTTCGGCGGCATGAAGGCCACCCTCGCCGAGTACGGCCTGGGCGACCGGGTCGTCGAGCTCAACCGGATCGCAGCGTCGCTCTCGATCGGCCCAGGCACCCGGTTCGCGTCGCTCGGCCAGGTCCGCTACGAGGAGCTCCGCGACCAGGTCGCAGAACAGGCGCTCGGTCTGCTCCACGGCGGTGTCGACGTGCTGCTGATCGAGACCCAGTTCGACCTGCTCGGCATCAAGGCCGCCATGAACGGCTGCCGTGCCGCGATGGCCGAGGTCGGTCGCCATGTGCCCATCCAGACCCAGGTCACCATCGAGCTCACCGGCCGCATGCTGCCCGGCACCGAGATCGGCGCCGCGCTCGTGGCGCTCGACGCCATGCGCCCCGACGTGATCGGGATCAATTGCGCGACTGGCCCGGAGGAGATGAGCGAGCACGTCCGCCACCTCGCGCAGCACAGCCGCATCCCCATCTCGGTGCTCCCCAACGCCGGCCTGCCGTCGGTCGTCGACGGCCACATGCACTACGACCTGACCGCCGAAGCGTTCGTCGGGTACCAGCTGCGATTCATCGAAGAGTTCGGCGTCAACGTCGTCGGCGGTTGCTGCGGCACCACACCCGAGTACATCCGCCAGCTCG
>MWDT01000028.1 GCA_002070825.1 Verrucomicrobia bacterium ADurb.Bin122 | reverse complement strand
GTCGGGACTCCAGAGCCAGTTCGCCGCGCTCTCCGCGCGTGCGCCTGCGGGGGCTGGCGAGCAGACGTTGATCCTCGGATTTGTCTTCGCCGGCGGCGGCAAGCCGACGCTCGTGCGCGGTGTCGGTCCGGGGCTGTCCGAGTATGTCGACGGTTACCTCCGCAATCCGCGGCTCGCGCTCCAGCAACTCTCCGGTGACGCCTGGATCGGCGCTGGCGACAACGACGACTGGGGTGGCGCCAGCGAGCTCGCCACCGCGTTTGCCCGGACTGGAGCCGGGGCGTTGGCGGCGGGCTCGGCCGATGCGGCGTTGCTCTCTACGTTGACCGGCACCGTGTACACCGCGCAGGTCAGCGGCGTGGGCGGCACGACCGGCGTGGCCCTGGCCGAGGTGTACGATGCGGCGCTCGCGGACAAGACGCGGCGGCTGACGGCGCTCTCGGTGCGCAACCAGGTCGGGACCGGCGAGGCCATCTTGATTGCCGGTTTCGTGATCGTGGGCGATGCGCCGAAGCGGGTGATCGTGCGCGGCGTGGGCCCTGGCCTTACGGGCGCAGTTGCCTCGTACCTGGCCAATCCGTATCTGCAACTCTGGCGCTACGAGTCGAAGACGTGGACGCTGGTCGGCGAGAACGACGATTGGGACGGCTCGGCAGAAACGGCGGCGCTGTTTGCCTCCGCCGGCATGGGCAAGCTGACCGTTGGCTCGAAAGACGCCGTGCTGGTGCTCACGTTGGCCCCCGGCGTGTACACCGCGCAGGTCAGCGGTGTCGGTGCGACGACCGGCGTCGGCCTCGTGGAAATCTACGAGGCGCCCTGAGCCGGTCGTGGGGCGCTTCGTTTACTTGCGCAGGTGCTGCACTGGCGGCGCCTGCGCCGAGGCATGGGGCGTCACGGTGTCCGCAGTTGACACGATGGGCGGACTGCGTCCTCTTTCCGAAAATCTCATGCCTCGCTTTCGTCCACGGTTCGTTCTGCTGCTGTTGGCAATCTGGTTGCCGGCGTCGCTGCATTGCGGATTGGCTAGCGCGGGAGTTCTAGAGGCCGATGAGGCGGTGTTGCCTGTGTCGGCCGTGCCGCAGTCGTGCGACAGTGGTTTTTGCCACGCCGTGGAGGGTAAGATTGTGCAGGCTGCCAGTGAGCGCACGGTGCCGAAGGCACCAACCCCAGCACCGCGCGATTTTCGCCTAGTTTGCCTGTTGCTGAAAGCGTTGGCCTCCGAAGCGAGGTCAACCCCTGAGCCCGAGCGGTCGTTGGTACCGCCAGAGCTACTGCCTACTTGGCAGTTTGTGCGCCGGACGGCTTCACCGCCGCGGGCACCTTCGTCACTGGTCTGACCGGCTCCCAGAGGAGCCGGAGTGATACCGCCTTCGCTGCGCCAGCGTGCGCCGGGGGCTCCATGGCGTGCGCACGCGGTGCGCCGCGCGTTTCCCGTTCAACCGCCCAGAGCCAATGAACACCTCTCTTTTTCCTTTCCCGATTCCCTTCTTTCAGAGTTTCCGTGCGCCGAGGCTCGTGGCCTGGGCGCATGCCCAACCGAGGACTTCCGCTGCGCGGATGCACCTTGTCTCGTTACCAACATGGATCCGCATCCTAGTCTTGGTGCTGCTTGCCGTCACCGCGGCCCGCGCTGAATCCGGCGACCTCCAAAAAACGCTGCCTGCGTCCGGTGTGAATCTCGCCCGCGCTGGTGGCGGCTGGATCAATGTCGTGGTCGAAAACAGCCAGCTCAGGGTGTCGTTTTTCGACGAGGAGAAGCAGCCGGCGCCGCTCGCATTTTCACGCGCGGCGGCGCGGATCGCCTATACTTCCCGCGACGACGTCCGCGTGGTGCTCAATCCTGAGGAACTAACACTCGTTTCGCCGCGGGTCGTTCGGCCGCCGCATGTGTTCCGCGTGTATCTCTCGTTGTTCGCGGACGGCACCGCCGAACCTACCGAGCGCTATTCCTTTTCGTATCCCAACTGAACCTGTATGAAACAGAAACTACCTTCTAGAAACATCCTCTTGCTGTGTGCCGGATGGGCGATGGCCCTGCCCGCGCTGCCAGTGGGGGCCACGACCGATTCGGATGGCTGGGTCACCCCCCGACCGCTCGGCCAAGGGCTCGAATCCTTTCGGCCCGCAAACGACGCCGATGCCCCGGCCCGCTCTCTGCCATCGTTTGAGGAGCCCACTGGCGGGCTTTCGCTGCGCCAGGCACTCGCTTTGGCGTTATTGCGCAGCCCGGCCCTGGCCGCAGTTTCCTACGATGTGCGCCTCGGCGAGGCTCGACTGGTGCAAGCCGGTCTGCGCCCCAATCCTGAAGTGAGCCTTGAGGTCGAGAATGTGCTCGGCACAGGCGACTACCAGGGGATGCGCGAGGCGGAGTTTACGCTCGGGCTCAGCCAGTTGGTCGAGCTGGGCGGCAAACGCGCGGCGCGCATCCACGAAGCCGATCGCGCGCGTGAGCTGGCCGCTTGGGATTACGAGGCGCTGCGGCTCGACCTGGTGACGCAGACGGCCGCCGCGTTTCTCGATGTCCTCGGCCTCCAGCAACAACTCCTGCTCGACGAGGACATGCTGAAGTTGGCGGAAACCATCGCGGAGACGGTCGCGCGCCGTGTGGAGGCGGCCAAGGCCTTGCCGGTCGAAAACGCCAAGGCGCAGCTGGCGCTCGCCAGCACGCGGGTGGAGCGAGACCAGACGCAGCGCGCGTTGATGGCGGCACGTCTGCGCCTGGCGGCCGCGTGGGGGAGCACGGCACCGCAGTTCACCCACGTCGAAGGCAACCTTGAGCAACGGCCCGCAGTGCCCCGGCAGGAACTGCTCCTGGAGCGGCTGCGGCAGACGCCGGAGACGGCGCGTTGGGCCGCAGAAATCGCCTGGCGCGAAGCGGGCATCCGGCTCGAAAATTCCAAGGGCCGGCAGGATCTCACGGTGAGCGGCGGCCTCCGCCGCTTCCATGGCTCCGACTCGAACGCGCTCACCTTCGGCGTGTCGATCCCGTGGCCACGCTACGACCGCAATCAGGGCGGCATCCGCGAGGCCAAATTTCAGCTGGCGAAGGCGCGCGAGGAGCAGCGCGCCGCCGACGTGCGCGTGACCAACGAGGTGGCGCAGGCCTGGCAGCGGCTGGACGCCGCGAATGCCTTGGTGTCCGCGTTGAAGGCCACGGTGCTGCCGCCGGCGCAACAGACGTTCGAAACCACCGAGCGATTCTATCGCGAGGGGCGGTTGAGCTACCTCGACGTGCTCGACGCCCAGCGCACGTATTTCGAAGTCCGTGCGCAATACCTCCGCGCGCTCCGCGACTATCACGAAGCCGTCGTCTCCATCGAGCGGCTGATCGGCGAGCCCTTGCCCGCCGCTCCGCAACAATGATCCACCACCCAATCTTCCTCTCCCATTTCAAATGAATAAACATACTCTCATCACTGCCGTGGCCGCCCTCGCGTGGTTCACTGGCTTCGGAATCCTTAGTCCCAACCGGACTCTTGCGGCGCCACATGCCGACGAACACGGCGCGGACGAAGCGCAGCCGGGCGCACACGGCGACGAAATCGTCCGCCTGGACGCCGCCACGTTGAAGGAATTTGGCATCGAGACCGGTCAGGCCGGTCCCGGCCAGTTGCGCACCGAGGTTCAGGTGCCAGGGGAAGTGAGGCTCAACGAGAGCGGCGTGGCGCATATCGTGCCGCGTTTCCCTGGCGTGGTCACTGCGGTGCATCGCAAACTTGGCGATACCGTGAAGGCCGGCGAAGTGCTGGCGACCATCGAGAGCAACGACAGCCTCGTCACCTACGAGTTGAAGTCGCTGGTGGACGGTACGGTCATTAACCGGCACATCGCGCTCGGCGAGGTGCTGGAGACCGGCTCCGAACCGTTCGTCGTCGCCGATCTCGGTTCCGTCTGGGTCGATTTCAGCGTTTACCAGAAGGACATTGGTCTGATCCGCGAAGGGCAGGCGGTGACGATCACCGCGCCCCATGGCTTGGGCTCCGCGACGGCGACCATCTCGTATCTCGGGCCGACGATGAGCGAGAGCACGCGCACGGCACTGGCTCGCGTCGTCCTTCCCAATGCGGATCGCAAGTGGCTGCCGGGCTTGTTCGTCACTGGCCGGGTCGTCGTCGATGAGACGACTTATCCCGTCGTCATCCCGCAGTCGGCGGTGCAGGTGTTCGAGGAGCGCGAGTCGGTCTTCGTGCAGACGAAGGACGGTTTCGTGCCTCGCCCGGTCAAACTGGGCCGGAGGGACTCGGCCGCCGTCGAGGTGATCGAGGGGCTGGAGCGCGGCGAGATCTTTGCCGCTACCGGCGCGTTTCACCTCAAGGCGACTCTGCTCAAGGGCTCCTTGGGCGATGGCCATAACCATTGATCGGAGGCTCTCCCATGGAACGACTCATTCAATTCTGTCTGCGGAGCCGGTTGCTGGTGCTGGTCCTCGGTGCCCTGGTTCTGGCCGGCGGATACTACAGCTACCGCCGATTGCCCGTGGACGCGTTTCCCGACGTGTCGCCGGTGCTCGTGCAGATCTTTGTCGAGACCGAGGGCCTCGCGCCCGAGGAGGTCGAGAAGTTCGTCACCTATCCGGTCGAGGTGTCGATGAACGGCCTGCCGAAGCTCAACCAGATCCGCTCTGTCAGTAATTTCGGCCTGTCCGTCGTGAATCTCTATTTTGAGGACGGCATGGATATTTACCAGGCGCGCCAGCTCGTGAACGAGCGCCTGCAACAGGCGCGGGAGAGCATCCCTGCGGGCTTCGGCGATCCGGTCATGGGGCCGATCAGCACGGGCATGGGCCAGATCTTGTTCTTCCTGCTGGAAGACAAGACCGGCCGGCGCACGCCGCAGGATATGCGCGAGATCCAAGACTGGCTCGTGAAGTTCAATGTGCAGACGGTCAAGGGCGTGACCGAGGTGCTCTCGCTCGGTGGCGAGGTGAAGCAGTTCCAAGTGCAGGTGCGTCCGGACGACCTGCTGCGCTACGGCGTCTCGCTGCCCGACATCAAGCGCGCGCTTGAGGCCAACAACAACAACGCGGGCGCCCAGTACATCGTGAAGAACAGCGAGCAGTACATCGTGCGCTCGGTGGGGCTCGCCGAGAACATCCCGGACCTCGAGCACATCGTGCTCAAGACCGTGGACGGCACGCCCGTTTACCTGCGGCAGGTCGCCGAGGTCGTCACCGGCGGCGAGATCCGCGCGGGCCTCGCGACGGTCGATGGCAAGGGCGAGGCGGTGGTCGGCATGATTCTCAAGCTGATCGGCACGAATACCTCTGAAGTCATCGCCTCGGTGAAGGATCGCATGACCGAGATCAACCGGATGCTGCCGGAGGGCGTCGTGGTGACGCCGTACTACGACCAGGCGACGCTCGTCGCCAAATGCGTGCAGACCGTGCTCAAGGCACTCTACGAGGCCGTCGTGCTGGTGGTGATCATCCAGCTGCTCATGCTCGGCGCGGTGCGCCCCAGCATCGTGGTGCTGGCATCGATCCCATTCTCGCTGGCGTTCGCGTTTTGCCTGATGAACTACCTCGGCATTTCCGCCAACCTGATGTCGCTTGGCGGACTGGCGATCGCGCTGGGCCTGCTGGTCGACGGCAGTGTGGTGATGGTTGAAAACGTCGAGCGGATGCTACGCGAATCGGCACCAGACGAGCCGCGGATTCACGTCGTGGCGCGCGCCTGCACCGAGGTCGCCCGGCCGATCATGTTCTCGCTACTGATCATCGTGGTCGTGTTCCTGCCGCTGCTCACGTTGCAGGGCGTCGAGGGCAAAACCTTCCGGCCGCTCGCGCAGACGATGGCCGTGGCGATGTTCGGCTCGCTGATCTTCGCCCTCGTGTTCACCCCGGTCCTGAGCAGCTTGCTCATGCGTCGGCCGAAATCCGGCGCGGGGCACCCGGGCGAGCACAAGGAGTTCATCGTCCTGCGCGCGATGTTGTGGCTGTATCGCCCGGTCGTCGCGTTCTTCGTCCGCCGGCCCGCCGCCGCCATCGCGCTGGGCTTGGCGTTGCTCGGTATCGGTGGGGCGATCTTCACCCGGCTCGGCTCCGAGTTCGTGCCGCGCCTGAACGAGGGCGATCTGCTCATCCGAGTGACGATGGCGCCTTCGATCTCCATCGAGGAGTCGCGCGACACTGTCTTGCGTTTCGAGCGCCGGCTCATGGCGCAGTTTCCCGAGGTCACGCGCATCGTCAGCCGCGTCGGTCGCGGCGAAGTCGGTGCGCACGCCGATCCGGTGAACAGCGCCGAGGCCTTCGTGGCGCTCAAACCGCAGGATCAATGGACGTCCGCCAAGACCCTCGACGAGTTGCTCGCCCGGATGGGCGAGTCGCTCGAAAGCTTTCCGGGGGCGCAGTTCAGCCTGACGCAGCCGATCTCGGCGGCGGTGGACGAACTGCTGACGGGCACTAAAGCCGCGCTCGCCGTGAAACTTTTCGGCCCCGACATGGAGGTGTTGCGCACACAGGCGGACGCGTTGGCCAAGGTCATCGGCGCGATCCCTGGCGCGGCCGACGTGCAGAAAGACCAGGTGACGGGCACGCCGCAGCTGCTCATTCGCGTCAACCGCGAGGCGCTTGCCCGCTACGGTATCAACGTGGAGGAGGTGCAGGAGGTCATCCGCATCGCCATAGGCGGCGAGACGGCCGGACAGATCTTCGAGGGTATCCGCCGCTTCGACATCTACCTGCGGTTCGCCCCGGAATACCGGGGCACCGCCGAGCAGATCGGACACCTGTTGGTCGCGGCGCCCGGCGGCGCGCAGGTGCCGCTCGACGAGCTGGCGACCATTGCGGAGATCGTCGGCCCGCGCCAGATCACCCGTGAGGACAACCAGCGGTTCATCACCGTGCAGTGCAACGTCCGTGGTCGCGACATCGGCTCGTTTGTCGCAGATGGTCAGAGGGCGATTGCAGAGAAGATCCAGCTCCCGCCGGGCTACTTCGTGCAGTGGGGCGGGCAGTTCGAGTTGCAACAGGAGGCGAACAAACGCCTCGCGCTCGTCATCCCGCTGACGCTGCTGGTCGTCTTTCTCCTGCTCTACAGCGCGTTCAACTCGCTGCGGAATTCGCTCCTGATCCTTCTCAACATCCCGCTCGCGCTGGTCGGCGGTATCGCGGGCCTCTGGCTCACCGGCCAGAATCTCTCGGTCCCGTCGTCGGTGGGCTTCATCGCGCTCTTCGGCATCGCGCTGGCGAACGGCATGGTGCTCGTCACCTGTTTGAACCAGTTGCTGCAAGATGGGGTGCCGATGGCCGAGGCATGCGTCCGTGGTGCCTGCCTGCGCTTGCGCCCGGTGCTCATGACTGCCGCCGCCGCCGGCCTCGGGCTCGTGCCGATGGCGCTCTCGCACGGCACCGGCAGTGAAGTGCAACGGCCGCTGGCGACCGTCGTCATCGGCGGACTGATCACCTCCACGCTTCTCACCCTGCTCGTGATCCCGGCGCTCTACCGTTGGTTCGCCGATTCCTCCGCGAGCAAAACCTCCAACCCCCGCCACCCATGAAAGAGATCAAAGCCTTCATCAAACCCCACAAGCTGCCTGCCGTCGCGCTCGCCCTGCACCAGATCCACGGGATCACCGGTCTGAGCGTGCTCGACGCGCGCGGCTTCGGCCGGGACCGTACCCACGCATCGCAACATCGTGCCATCGACGACGTCGTCGACTTCGAGCCTCACACTCGGATCGAGGTTGCCTGCCTCGACGAACACGTTGAGCAAGTCGTCGAGGCGATCCGGCTGGCCGCGCACACTGGCCTGCCGGGCGACGGCAAAATCTATGTCTCAGCCCTCGAAACTGCCGTGCGCATCCAGACCGGCGAACGCGGCGAATCGGCCGTATAAAGCAACCTCCACCGGGCCGGCGGCGAGACCGTCGCCGCCGGCCCGGTCAACCCGATCATACTCTATGAAACCCTTTCTCGTCGTCCTTCTTGCTGTGGCCCTGACCGGCTGCGCTTCGTTTCTCACGCCACCGGATCTGGCCCATGTCAAAGTCGAGTGCGTGGATGCGCCCCGTGCTTTTTTACGCCAGACCCGCCTGCAAGGCTCGGTCAGCCACCTTGTCCTTTCGGGCCAGGTCGAGCGTGGCTTCGGTTATCCAGACACCACGCGGCTACATATCGACGTCAACCTGCTCGATACCGCCGGCCAGATTGTGCGGAGCACCGTGGTGGAGTTTTCGCCGCGTCAGCTCCCTCGGCCGGGGCATCCGTCGCGCGGCCGCGCACACTTCACGAGCGACCTCGGAGCGCTGCCACCGTCCGCCACCAAGATCGAGGTGCGGCTGCATGATGGCGAGCATCCGCCCTCGTCTTGAGTCCGTCTGGGTCTCGTGCATTCGGCAGAGGCGATCGGGCGCGGCTGCAAGCTGCGCCGGTCGCCGGCCGGGCGATCACTCGACGTAGCGTTCCAGGACAGTGAGCATGTCGCGCAGCTTGCGTTGCGCCTCGGCGTTGGTGCGCGATTCGCCGACGCAATGCCGCAGGTGCCCCTGGATCACGTTTTCCGCGAGCGATTTCAGGCCACGGCGGGCCGAGACGAGCTGCGTCAAAATCTCCGAGCAATCGCGGTCCTCTTCGATCATCCGCTCAATGGCCCGCAACTGGCCGGCGACCTTCCGCACTCGGGTGGTCAGCGACCGCTTGGCCTCCGCCGTATGCTCTTCAGTCGTTCGTTCCATACCCGGAATCAACACGCCGCGCCCGGGCGGCGCAAAATCAAAATTTTCATATTCACGCTTGAAGGGGGTAGGGGGTATATCCCTAATCGCAGAAGGCTCGGCCGTGAACTCGGCGCTGGCCGCTGCACTCAACCATAAACCACGATGAACGAACACCACGATGAGGGACACTCTGCAGAGGATGCTGCTGGCTGCGGCCATGGCTGCGGTTGCGAACATTCCGACAACCCCTGGGAGACGCGCAGCCTGGCTTTGGCAGGAATCCTCTTGGCGGCAGGGCATGTCGGCCAGTGGCTTGGCCTGATCCAGGCGACTGCGGCGCGAATCGGATTCATCGCCGCGATTGCAGCGGGCAGCTGGTTCCTGCTGCCGAAGGCTTGGAACGCCGTACGGCAACTGCGCCCAGACATCAATCTGCTCATGGTGATCGCCTGTGCCGGTGCAGCCGTCATCGGAGACTGGGCTGAAGCCGCCACGGTGGTTTTCCTTTTCGGCGTGGCCGAATGGCTGGAATCGTGGAGTGACCGCCGGGCGCGCCGCGCCGTGACGGCGTTGCTCGAGATCGCGCCCAAGACGGCGCAGGTGAACCGGACGGGGTGTTTCACTGAGGTGGCAGTCGAGGAGGTTCAGATCGGCGAGACGATTGCCGTGAAGTCCGGCATGAGCATTCCCCTGGATGGCGAAGTGCTTCGCGGGCGCTCGGCGGTCAACCAGGCGCCGATCACCGGCGAGTCCGTGCCGGTGGACAAGAATCCCGGAGATTCGGTCTTCGCCGGCACCATCAACGGGGATGGCTCGTTGGAAATCCGTGTCACCAAACCGATGGGCGACACCACGCTCGCGCACATCATTCGTCTGGTCGAGGAGGCGCAGGAGCAGAAGGCTCCGGCCCAGCGCTTTGTTGATCGCTTCGCGCACTACTACACGCCGGCGGTCACCGTGCTGGCGCTGCTCGTCTTTCTCGTGCCGCCGTTGTTCGCCGGCGGGGTATGGTCGGTGTGGCTCTACCGGGCGTGCGTCCTGCTGATCATCGCCTGCCCTTGTGCCTTGGTGATCTCGACTCCGGTCAGCATCGTCGCCGGTCTCACTGCGCTCGCGCGCCGCGGTGTCCTGGTGAAGGGCGGCGCCCACTTGGAATCGCTGGGGCGTCTGCGCGCACTGGCGCTGGACAAGACTGGGACGCTCACCGAGGGAAAACCGCAGGTGCTCGGCGTCGTCGCGTTGGGCTCGGGCGAAACGGGTGAGGTGGTCCGAATTGCGGCGGCCATCGACGACCATTCCTCGCATCCGCTCGCCCGTGCGATCGTGGCGCACGCCCGCGTGACCGGAGTCGGGTTCCCTCGCGCGGAGGGATTTATCGCGCACAGTGGCCGGGGGGCCGAGGGGATCGTCGACGGCCACGCGTACTTTGTCGGCAACCACCGTTTTGCCCACGAGCTCGGCGTCTGTTCTCCGGAGATCGAACACCGCTTGGCGGAGATCGAGGGCCGCGGCGAATCGGCGGTGGTCGTCGGCCATCGCCCGCACGACGCCTGCGCCGGCGAGGTGCTCGGTATTCTGGGTGTGGGCGATCGGGTGCGCCCCAACGCCCGTGCCGCTATCGCGGCGCTGCATGCTGCCGGTGTCGCCGAAATCGTGATGCTGAGTGGCGACAACCAGCGCACGGCGGACGCCATCGGCGCCCAAGTCGGCATCGACACCGCGCGGGGCGCCCTCATGCCGGAAGACAAGGTCGCGGCCGTGAAGGCATTGAGGGCGAAGTATGGGAGCATCGGCATGGTAGGCGACGGAGTGAACGATGCCCCGGCGTTGGCGCTGGCTACTGTGGGCATCGCGATGGGGCACGGCGGCACCGATGCCGCCATTGAGACCGCCAATGTCGCCCTGATGCGCGACGATCTCGGCGGCATCGTCGACGCGATCCGGATCGGCCGGCGCACGCTCGGGATCATCCGGTTTAACATCGCCTTCGCCCTTGGGCTGAAAGCGTTGTTCCTCGGTCTCGCTCTCTTGGGTTACGCGAGTCTTTGGTTCGCGATCCTCGCCGACACCGGCGCGACGTTTCTGGTGGTCGGCAATGCGCTGCGCCTGCTGCGCGACGAATAGGCCTGCCCTCGGCGCGGTCGCAGCAGTCCTGACGACGGCGGGCTGTTCGGCTTGCTGGCTTGGGTGCCGGCAAAAAAAGGCCGCGCAGCGGAGTGCTGCGCGGCCGGGAAGGGCGAAACGTGTGGCGGCTGGTTACGGGTAGTCGAGGGCCTCGGGGATCATGACCTGCGCGAGGGCATCGGCGGCGCGATCCTTGGCGAGGCGGGTGCCGGCGAGGCAGGCATCGACTTGCGTGCGGAGCTTGGCGAACGCCTCGACGGTGCCGGCGAGTTTGCCGGTGCCGTCCTGTTTGCCACCGCAGCAGCAGGCGCCTTCATCGTGGCCACCGCAGCACGGCGAGGTGAAGCCGTACACGAGCTCGGCGCAGATGCGCGAGGCCTGGCCGGCGGCGCTGGCGGCCTGCGTGGCGGCGAGGTCCGAGAAGAAGTTGACGTAGCCGGCGAGCCCTTCGGCGACGGTCGCGCTTTGCGGGCCCTTCGCTTCGAGTTCGAGGATGTCGAGGATCTGTTGGCGCGAGGCGAGCAGCCAGCACAGGGCGTCGCACAACGGGAAGACGACGCCGTGGCGGTTGCCCGAAAAGAGCTTCGCGCCGGTGGCGTCCTTGGCGGTTTGCAGATGCTCGAGGGTCCAGAGCCAGAGCTCCATCGCGGAGGCGAGGACGCAGGCGCCGGTGTCGGGGTGCGTGTCGGCGATGGCGCGCAGTTCCTTGATCCAATTGCGATAGCAGGCGAGGAAGACCTCGTTGGCCATCGTCACCGAAATCTGGCGGCGCTGCACGGCTTCGGGGCCCTCGTAGGTGGCTTCGAGCTGGGCATCCATCCACTTGTGACCGAGGAATCCCGGGCAGTCCTCGGTGATGCCGTATCCGCCCATGAGGGCGACGGCTTCGCGCATCATCGTGGCACCGTGGCCGGTGTTCCAGAGTTTGGTGGCGGGGCAGAGGACGTTGGCCTGCGCGTCGAGCACGAGGTACTGGACGAGCGGATCGGCCTTGAGTGCCTCGAAGCGGGCGGCGTCGCGCTCGGCCTCGGGCTTGGCGGCGAGTTCAACGAACTCGAGGGCGGGCGGGGTGAGGGCGCGGAACGCCTTCATCTGTTGCATGCCGGTGACGACGCCCTGCTCGGCGAACTTGGCGTCCTTGATCTTTTCGAGCGGGTCGAGCTCGTCGAAGAGGCGGGCGGTGGCCATGCCGAGGGCGATGCCGGCTTCGCCGGTGGCCCAGATGTCGACGAGGCGCTGGAGGCAGTCTTCCTTTTGCTGGAGGCCGAGCTCGAAGCGCGGCGTGCCGGGGTTGACGCTGGCGGCGCCGCGGAAACGGGAACGCTGGTAGCGGATGACCGGTTCGACGGCGGAGAGGAG
>MWDT01000027.1 GCA_002070825.1 Verrucomicrobia bacterium ADurb.Bin122 | reverse complement strand
CCGCCGCGCGCGGTGCCGATACACTCCTCCTGTCTCTTTTAATCCCCATGAAGAAACTCCGACTCCTCCTCGCACTGCTCGCCGCGAGTCTGGTGTGCGCCGCTCTCCCGGCCGCCACGCTCGCCGAGGCACAAACCGCCGCCGACACCGCCCTCGCCCGCAACGACCTCACCGCCTATCGCGGCTGGATCAAATTCCTCCGTTTCGAGGCCGAGACCGCCGTCGCCCGCCATGGCGCCGACAGCCCGCAGGCCAAAGAAAAAACCGACCGCCTCGCCGACTGGGTCCAGCGCATCGCCGCCGATCCGCAACTGCTGGGCAAACTGCGCGGCGTGCAGGAGTGGGCCTACGAGTCGCCCGCAGACGGTTCCGGCCAACCCTTCAAGCTCGTGATCCCGTCCGATTACGACGCCGCGCGTCCCACGCCCCTCTCCGTCTCGATGCACGGCTACAGCGGCAACCACCTCGAACACTCCACCGGCGCAGCACCCCACGACGGCAATTTTGAAGCCTACGTGCTCGGCCGCGGGCGCGGCGGCTGGTACACCGGCCTCTCGCAGGCCGACGTGCTCCACGTCATCGACTACATCGAAGCCCACTGGAACATCGACGCCCGCCGCATCCACCTCGGCGGCGGCAGCATGGGCGGCGGCGCCACCTTTAAACTCGGCTCCCGCTACCCGCACCGTTTCGCCTCCGGCCAGATCACCTGCGGCTACACCCTCCAGGAAGCGTTCGGCAACCTGACCACGTTTCCCATCTACGCGACGCACAGCGACGACGACCCGGTCGTCCCCGTCATGCACGCGCACTCCGCGTACCACCAGCTGCGCGAGGCGGGCAACCAGGTGATCTTCGACCGCACCAACGGCTACGGCCACGCCGTCTGGGACTACGCCGACGGCAACGCCCGCAGCGCAGTCTGGGGCCCGCAACAAGTCCTCCCGCTCTCCACCGAGGTGCGCCACATCGACTTCACCGCACTCGACTGCGCCGCCGTGCGCGGCTGGTGGGCCGAGGTCGCCCAGTGGGGCCCGGCGCCCAAGCCCGCGCGCTTCGTCCTCACCGCCTGCCCGCAAAACCTCCTCCAGGCCGATCTGACCAACGTCGACGCCCTCCGCCTGCGCCTCGCCGAATCGCCGCTCGACCGCACGCAGCCGCTGCAAATCTCCGTCAACGGTGCCGTGCCGTTCACCGTCGCCGCCCCGCTCCCGGAGTCGCTGGTGCTCGTACGCCAGAACAACGCCTGGACCACCGTCGCCGCCCTGCCCGCCGACCCGCGGCGCATGCACACGCCCGGCGGCCCGATCCAGGTGTACGACGGCTCGCCGCTCCTCATCGTGTACGGCACGCACGGCGACGCCGCCACGCAGGCCGCCCTCCGCACCGCCGCCGAGGCCGCCAGCAAAACCGCCCACTCCGAGTGGGCCGAAGATGCCGGCGAAAAAGGCCCCGATGGCGCATACCACGAGCAAAACCTCTACGGCCGCCTGCCGGTCAAAGCCGACACCGCCGTCACCGAAGCCGACCTGAAGGGGCACAACCTCGTGCTCATCGGCACCGCCTCGGAAAACGCGGTCGTCGCCCGCCTCGCCGCGCAGCTGCCGGTGCAGTTCGCCGACGGCAAAATCCGCTGCTCCGACGGGGCCGAGTTGCCCGGCGCCGGCGCGATGCTCGGCCTCGTGCACTACAATCCCGTCGATCCGCAACGCCTGCTCTTCTGGGTCGCCGCCGACACCGCCGCCGCCTACGCGCCGGGCGCCGTCGTCCCCGCCTTCGGCCGCGAGTATTTCTTCGGCGCCGATCTTTACGTGGCCGACACCGCCTCGGGCGCGCTCCGCGCCACGCGCAGTTTCGACAACGCCTGGGCCTGGACGCCAGACCGCGAGAGCTCGCCGCTCCTGCCTGCCCGACTCGCCTCCAATCAGGCCCTCGCGCTGGCTGTCGCCGAAGCGACGCGCCTCGAAACAGGCGCCGACTTTGCGGTCGCCCACCGGCTCGCGCCCCTGGGCGACACCGCCATCACCACCGGCGTCACGCGCCTGGCCGACATCGAGCCGCTCTTCTACCACAACGGCATCGACGTGATTGAAGTCACCGGAGCCGAGCTGCTCGCCGTCGCTCCGAAGCTCGCGCCACAGGATACCGGCTGGCGCGCATGGATGCGCCTCACGCCCGCACTCGACACCACCAAGATCGATCCAGCGCGCCGCTACCGGATCGCGTTGCCCATGTTCTCCGTCGGGCCGCTGGGCCGCGCCACCCTGCTCGCTCCGCGCGTGCAGCAGCGCACGGGCCTGTTCGTCGACGACGCGCTGCTCCGCCACTTCGAGCAGCTGTAACGCAGACTCGCCCGCCGCGCCCGGAATGGCTCAAGCCTCCGGCGGCGGGCACAAAAAAACGCCGGCCCTCCATTTCGGAAGGCCGGCGTTTTGGTTGAGAAACTCGATTGAGCTTAGCCGACGACCGCGTTGATCAACGCATTGAGGAAGAGCGAGACGCCCGAGCCGATGCCGGAGACGCCGGCGGCCACGAGGCTGGAGACGCCGATCATGATGCCGCAGTACAGGGCGCCAATGGCGGCATTGTTGCCCTTAAACTCGGCCTTCTCGTCGATCGAGGTCGTGAGCTTGTCCATGACGCGGAACACGACCGTGATGGCGAAGCTGGCCACCGCGATGGCGACGAACAGGTTGATCACGCCCGAGACCAGGCCGATCACACCCGAATAGACGCTGCCCGTGCCCAGCGTGGCGAGCGAATCGGACATCGCGCCGATGCCCCCGGCGATCACCCGCGTGTAGGCGACGACCACACCGGCCGCGAGCAGCGCGACGGCGACGTTCTTGTTCTTCACCTCGGCCCAGATATCGAGCCCACCAAGGAGCTTCGAAAGCAGCTGGAGACCCTTCGTGATCGAAAACGCGGCGAGGCTCAGGCCCACCACAAGCTGGATCACGCCGAGCAGCAGACCGCCGAGCGAGCCGCCGACAGCGGCCCAGGACGACGTCGTGCCCTCAGCCGCGAGCGCCGCGGAAGGGAGAGCCAGCGCGAGCGCACCCGCACCGACGGATTTCACCAAACGAGAAACAATGATGTTTTTCATGGAGGAAAGGGGAGTTAACAAAACGTCCCGTCCCCAACCACGCAAGATGCCGATTGATTGCAAATGGCTGACTTATAACGCCGGACGGACCAGTTGCACGTCGCACCACTCGCCCATGATGCGCGAATCGACGGCCCAGCCGGGCGCGGCGGCGGCAAACGCATCGCGCACCTTGTCGCGCTCTTGCGCAAGAATGCCGCTGAGGACGAGCGTGCCGCCGGGCGCCACCGCCGCGAGCAGCTCGCGAGCAAAGCGCACGAGCACGTCGGCGAGGATGTTGGCCATCACGATGTCGCCCTGCCGGCCCGCCAGACCGGTGATCAGGTCGCCTTCGTAGAATTTCACGCGGCCGGCCATCTGGTTGAGCGCGGCGTTTTCCTCGCTCACGCGCACGGCCTCGGGGTCGTTGTCAAAACCGACCACGTCGCGGTAGCCGAGGAGCGACGCCGACAGCGCGAGGATGCCCGAGCCGCAGCCGGCATCGATCACGCGCGCCTCGGGGTGGCTCTCGGCAAACGTCACCAGCCGCTCCACGCACAGACGCGTGGTCTCGTGGTTGCCCGTGCCAAAGGCCAGGCCGGGGTCGAGCCAGAGCACGACCTCGTCGGACGGGATGCGGTACGTCGCGCGCTCCCACTCCGGCACCCAGTGCAGGCGGCCAAACTGCCACGCCTTGAAATGGGCCTTGTAGCTGTCCTTCCAGTCGCGGTCGCCCAGATCGCGCACCACGGACTCGCCGAGGCACTCGACGGCGGCCTCCTGCAACAGCGGCACCAGCTCCGTCCAGCAGCGGCGCGCCTCGGCCGGAGTGGCAAACACGCCGACAATCCACGCGCGCTTGGCGATGGCATCCTCCAGGATGCTCCAACCGTCGATGCCGAGCTCCAGCAGGACATTGTCGGCGGCCTCCGTGCCGGCGGGCACGATCTCAGTTTTGATTTCAGCGAGTTGCATGGCGCGAAACTCGACGCCCCTCCGCCGCGAAGCAAACGCTTTATCCGCCGGCGCACCCGGCTGCACATCGCGAGCCCGGCGTTGAGTAATCGGGCATACCTCAGGTGCTATATTATACTTGAAATAACCAATATGATTATTTCAAGTAAATCAATGCACTCGATCACGCCAGCCATGCTCGACCGGGCCCTCGGCCTGCTGGGGGAGCTTCTGGTGGCGCGAGATCACCCGTCCCAGCACTTTGTTGTCTGCGGCGGCTCGTCGCTCCTCGCGCTCGGTTTGGTGAGCCGCATGACGACGCAGGACGTGGACATTCTCGCCCGGATCGAGGCGGACCAGCTCGTCACCCCGCGCCCCCTGCCCGCATGGCTGCACGCGGCGGCAAACGACGTCGGTGCGCAACTCGATCTGCCGCGCGACTGGCTCAACGCTCAGGTCGCCGATCCGACCCTCTTCAACTGTGGCCTGCCTGACGGCCTCCAAGCGCGCCTCACGCCCAAAGCCTACGGCCCGCGCCTCCTCATCAGCTACATCAGCCGGCGGGATCAGATTTTCCTCAAGCTCCATGCCGCCGTCGACCGCGATGGCGGCCGGCACCTGCAAGACCTCCTCGACCTGAAACCCAGCGCCGACGAACTGCTCGACGCCGCCAGATGAACGCGCACGCAAGATCCCTCCGACGGCTTCCGACTCCTCCTCGGCGAAATGCTCAAATACCTCGGCCATGCAGAACTCGTTAACCAACTCTAGCGAAACGCTGCTCCGCGCCATGCTCGATCTGCTCTGGCGGCAGTGGTCGGCGCTCGGCGTCGCCGGGCACATCGCGCCAAGCGGCAACGCGTCCGTCGATCCGGAGGCGCTGTTGCTGGCCTCGACCGTGTTCGCACGGCACGACGTGCGGCTCTTCGACGAAGCCACCGACTGGCTCCAGCAAAACGGAGACTGGATCAACCTCCTCCGCATGGCGCGCCTCCAACGCGAGCTCTCGCTCGGCGATCCCACCGTACTCGGCGCCCTCGCCGAACACCTGACGCAGCGCTCGGCTCATGCGAAATGGAAAGCCTTCGCGAAAAAAACGCCGGCCACCGCACAGCCCACGCTGCTCTTTCCCCATCTTCCGCCACCGCCTCGGCCGGACGAAACGTTCCTCCGCTGGGGCTGGCTGCGCCCTCCGATCGAGTCGCGCGGCCTCAGCAAGCCGCCACGCCCGAACCACCCCGCCGCGTTTCTGCTGAAACTGCGCGCGCTCTTCGGCATGCAGTCGCGTGCGGAGGTACTGGCGTGGCTGCTGGCTCACGAGTCCGGCCATCCCGCGCAAATCGCCCGCGAAACCGGCTATTTCCGCGGCTCCGTGCAAAACGTCCTCAACGAACTCGAAATCTCCGGCCACCTCTTCGCCACCCGCGACGGCCGCGAGAAACGCTTCATCGCCCCCCGCGAGCAATGGCGTTTTCTGCTGACGTGGTCGCCGGATGGCCCGGCCGAGTTTCCCCAATGGGTGCCCTGGGCAGTCCTCTTCACGCTCATCCGCCGCTTCCACGACCTGACCGCGTCGCCCGCATTCGCCACCTACTCGACCGACCTGCAAGCCATCGAACTAAACCGCGCCCTCACCCCGATTCTCACCCGCCTATCCAGCGAAGGGTACTACCGCCCGCAGGAGTTCGCCGGACAATCTGCCGAGCAAATCGGTTCGAGTGCGTGCCGCCTCATCAGCAGGCTCACGAAGTAGCCAGCCCCATGGGTGAGCTCCCAACAAAACCCGACGTGTGGGAGGACCACGCTTTAGCGCCTATCCACGACCGCGGGAGCCGCGGAATTCGCACATCCAAACGGGCCATTAAAATGTGTTACTTATCAATATATTGTTCGACGGAGAATCCTAAGCGCTTAGGATGACAGGCGTGAACCACGCAACGCTCAGCCGAAAAGGGGGCCAGGCTCGGTCCGAGGCCAAGACAGAGGCCAACCGCGCCAAGTCTGTCGCGTATTGGAATGCCGTCCGCGCCGGCGAGCGGCCAGCGCCCCGCCGGTTGCGCACCCCGCCGTCGCCAGAAACCGTTGCCCAGAAACTCGCCGACTATTGCCGCGAGGTCGGGATCATCCGCTTGGAGTCGTTTGGCTCGACCGTGCGCGGCGACGCCAAACCAGGCAGCGACGTGGACCTGATCGCGACTTTCGCGCAAAACCCCGGCCTGAGATTTTTCACGATGGAAGAGGAGATGGCGGCCCTGCTCGGCGTGCCCGTCCACCTGCTGACCCGCGACGCGGTCGAGGAAATGACCAATCCGTTCCGCCAAGCTTCGATCCTGGCCGAGGCGCAAGAGATCTACCATGCCTAGACCCGCGCCCAAGTCGCAGGACGCCTACCTGCATGACATGCTGGAGTCCGCGCGGCTGATCCGCGACTACGTCAGCGGCGTGACCTTCGAGGAGTTCTGGCACAATCGCGAAAAGCGCGATGCCGTCGCGCTGCGGATTTCCGTGCTCGGCGAATCGGCGCACAAGATCGATCAGACGACGGAGGCCGCGTTGCCCGGAGTGCCCTTCAAGAGCCTGCGAGGCATGCGCAATCGCATCGCCCGCGATTACGGCGCAGTCGATTTCAAGATCGTCTGGGCCGTGACTCAGCAGGAAATCGCCCCGCTCATCCGCGCATTGGAGGACTACTTTCAGAACCACACTAGCCCTAGCGAACGCGCCCCATAGCCCAACATCCGAGTGATGCTCAAATTCTAGCTTTTGATAGAGCCAAAGCCTCAACAACTCTCAATGAAAGCACTGCCCCTGCATACGAATATCCTGTGGTTAATCTCGATTTGGCTAACCATCGCGCTCACCAATACTGCCTCCGCCGAAATCGACTCATTTGAAAAGAGCCCCTCGATCACTGCGGACACATTAATCGGCGAGTGGGAGGCCATAGATATGCCGGGTGCTGTATACTATATGCACGTCCATTCTAAACATAAGGCCGTTCTCGTGATAGTCGCGGTCGGCACAGAGGAGCCGCGCGTTTACACCCTACAAAACCTAGAGATAATTGACGGCAGGATTGAGCTGTCGTTTACAGGCATCTCTTCAATTTCTTTTACAGGGAATGGGGTTGCGAACAAGGATCCAGCAGCTCAAACGGGTTTACTAGAAGTCGAAGCACTACAAGTAGTAAAAAGCGGCCACCGCGATGTTCGACCGCTGATCTTCCGCAAGGCCCATCTTGCAGAAGATATCTATCTCGCGATGAAAACGGCCAAAGCAGCCGCAGCAAATTGACAACGCCACGGAATAAAAAGCCGACGCCAGCTAGTGACTCTGTGACTCTTGACAAAACGACACAAAGAGACTCTCTTACACTTATGCCCTCCAGCGCCGTCATCACAGTCAAACAACTCCACGACGAGACCGGCCTGTCGGTGCGCCGTGCGGCGGCATCGAAGCGTCCGATCCCGATCACGGATCGAGGCGAACTGGTCGCGGTGCTGGCCAATCCGGCGCTCGTCAGGCCGCAACAGCGTACACGCGTGCTGCTGCCCGAATATGAAGCCATGATGGCAGCCACTCCTGTGGACGACATACAGGCGGCTCTCGACGAAATACGAGGAGACCGCTGAGCAATGATTTTCTGCGATACGTCGGCGGTGGCCAAACTCTACGTCGCCGAGAAGGAGTCGCCCGCGATGCGGGCCTTGCTCGAATCGGAAGACCAAGTGGCGCTCTCCGAACTGGTGCGGGCCGAGCTCATGGGCGTTTTCCACCGTCAACTCCGCGAAGGCAGATGGACACGCGCTCAATTCATGGTCGCCGTGCGGCAGTTCTCCAACGACGACTTGGGCGGATTCTGGACGTGGTTGCCGCTCGATTCCACAATCATCGAATCGGCAGCCAAAACCTACACCACCTTGCCCGACCAGATATTCCTACGGTCGGCGGACTGCCTCCATCTGGTCACGGCATTGCACCACAGTTTCACGGAAATCTACACCTACGATGCCCACCAGACCGCCGCAGCGGTCGCCCTCGGCATCAAGCCGCAGCGGGCATGACGCAGAGGCGCAGCGGCAAACCGCCTCAGCGGTTCAGGCGGACGCGGACGGCGTAGCTGCGGGCGTCGTCGGCGGGGGATTTGAAGCGCACGGTCTCGGTCGCGCCGGCGTCGAGTTTCACGGTCTGCCAGGGAGCTTCGAGACCGGTCAGCGCCGTAGGCACACGTTTGAAGAGGCAGCCGACCTGGATGACTTGGGCGCGGGTGTCGCGGTTCTTCACGTTGACGGCGACTTCGAGGCGCCCGTCGGTGCCGACGCTTTCGATGAGGCCGGTGCAGGCGACGGTCGCCTGGACGGCCTTGTCGAGCAGTTGAAAGGTCTCGGTGTTGTTGACCGTGTAGCGGGTGGCTTCGCCGGCATCGCCGGAGACGGGGCTGGTCGAGCAGCCGCCGAGCGCGAGCAGCGCCGCGCCAAACCCGAGTGCCCAGATCGGTGTCTTCATAAGTGATTTAGTAGAGCCAGTACTGGCGGACCTTCTGCTGGTAGGCCTGCGCCTGCGCCTGCCAGGTGCGGATGTAGGTATCGACGTCGACCCTGGCGCCGTCGCGCTTGAGCGCTTCGAAGAAGGTGGTGGAGCCCATGTGGCGGAGGAAGCCGTTGGCCTGGCCCTGCGGGGCGGCGGCGTAGGGGTTTTTCGACTCCAGTTTGCAGCCGAGTTTCATCAGATAAAAACTCAGCTCGGTGGGGCGCCACTCGTCCCAGTCGATCACTTCGACGAAGAGGCCGATGCGCGAGGCGCCTTTTTTATTGGCAACGCTCACGCGGTGGAAACGCAGGCCGGGCAGGCGCAGCGCCTGGAGCTCGCGCTCGATCACATCGATTTTGACGGTGTTGTGGGAGACGCCGCGGAAGGGATACTGCGAGCCGACGCCGTGGCTGAAGCCGCCGAGGTAGCAGCCGAGCCCGGTCATCGGGTAACCCATCACCGCCGCATAGTCCTGGATGTAGGGGGAGGTGGGCACCCATTTCAGGCCGGTGTCGGGCCAGCGCATGAAGCGCATCCAGCCGCGCATGGGCACGACGGTGAGTTTGCCGCGCTGGCGCACGGCGTCGGGCACCTCGAGGATGCCGGGCTGGTCCTTGGCCCAGCGTGCGAGTTCGCCGATGGTCAGACCGTGGACGTAGGGTGTGGGGAAGGCGCCGACGTAGCTTTTCCACTGAGGGTCGAGCAGGGGGCCATCAACCTTGAGGCCGCCGAGGGGGTTGGGCCGGTCGAGCACCACGACCTCTTTGCCCTGCTCGAAGCAGCCCTCCATCACCAGGCGCATCGCGCTGATGAACGTGTAGCTGCGCGTGCCGATGTCCTGCAGGTCGACGACGACGACATCGAGGTCGCTGAGCTGGGCCTTGGTGGGCTTGCGGCTCTTGCCGTTGTAGAGCGAGCGCACCTTCAGGCCGCTCTGTTTATCGACGTAGTCGGGGTAGGTGCGCTCGGCGGGGATCTCGCCGCGGAGCCCATGCTCCATGCCGAAGAGGGAAACGAGTTTCACGCCCGGCGCGCGCTGGAGCACCTGCATCGTGCTCTCGCCCTTGCGGTTGACGCCGGCGCTGTGCGTGAGCAACCCCACGCGCTTGCCCTGCAGGAGGGCGAAATTCTGCTGTTCGAGCACATCGATGCCGAGCATCACGGGGTAGATGGGGGCGAGCTGGCCGGGGGCCGTCGGACGCCCCAGCGGGCCATCAATCGCGATGGCCGGCACGACCGCCGCAGTGGCCGCAGGGGGCGTCGGTGGCTTGCTCGCACAGCCCACCACGCCCACCAGCGCAAAAAACATCAGGGTCAACAGCTGGGGTAGAAACAATCTGGGGAGACGGCGCATGAGGATCGGGTTAGCTTGCGGCCGCACTCCGATGCGTCGAGTCGGAAGCGACCCGACATTGCACTCCGCCAGACAGCCGGTACATCAACCGGAGCCTCGCGGCTCCTTCATCATGGCTCGTTCCCGTTTTCTCCGCCACGCCCTCGCCGTCTCCGGCGCGGCCCTTCTCCTCGGCCTCGGCATTGCCGGCTGGGGCTACTCGCGCCTGCGCGCCAGCCTGCCACGCCTCGACGGCACGGCTCCGTTGCCCGGTCTGTCCGCGGCCGTCTCGGCCGAGCGCGATGCCCTCGGCACGCCCACGCTCCGCGGCTCCACACGCCCCGATCTCGCCGCAGCCCTCGGCTGGTTGCACGCCCAGGATCGCTTTTTCCAGATGGACCTCATGCGGCGGCGCGCCGCCGGCGAGCTCGCCGCACTCCTCGGCAAACGCGCCCTCGAAACCGACCGCGCCAACCGACTCCACGATTTCCGCGCCTACGCCGAGGCCGCACTCGCCCGCCTCCCCGCCGACCAGCGCGAGCTGCTCCGGCGCTACACCGAAGGCGTCAACGCCGGACTCGCCGCCCTCGGCTCGAAGCCCTGGGAATACCATTTTCTGCGCGCCACACCCCGCCCGTGGAGCGAGGCCGACAGCCTCCTCGTCGGCTACGCGCTCACGCTCGACCTGCAATCGCCCGGCGAACACGAGCGCAACTACGCCACCGTGCGCAACATCCTCGGCGAACAGGCCGCCCGCTTTTTCGCGCCGCTCTCCGGCCCCGACGACGAGGCGCTCGACGGCACCCGCGCGCCACTGCCCGAGCCCCCGCCGCCCTCGGCCCTCGATCTGCGCGCCACCAAGCCCGCCAATAACGGGGCAAACCCGGCTGAAGGCGACGCGCCCGGCTCCAATGCGTTTGCCCTTGCCGGCACCCGCACCGCCTCCGGCGCCGCCCTGCTCGCGTGCGACATGCACCTGGGCCTCCGCGTGCCGGGCCCCTGGTATCGCGCCGTCCTCGAATGGAGCGACGGGCTCGCCCCGCACCGCGTCGCCGGCCTCACCCTGCCCGGCCTGCCCCTCGTCCTCGTCGGCACCAACGGCTCCATCGCGTGGGGCTTCACCAATAGCTACGCCGACACGAGCGATTTGATCATCGTCGAACCACCGAGCACCGACGCCCGCGAGCTGTTCTACCGCCGCGCAGGCGACGTCGCCGAATACACGACGCGCCAGTCGCTCATCGAAGTGAAGGGCGAGGAGCCCGTCCCCTTCTCCGCTCAATGGACCGAGTGGGGCCCGATCATCGGCGAAGGCGAGCGCAGCCGCCGCCTCGCCCTCGCGTGGACGGCTCACAGCGCCGATGCCATCGACCTCACCATCGGACAACTGGAGACCGCGGCCGATGCCCGCGCGGCCGTGGCCATCGCCCAGCGAGCCGGCCTGCCCGCGCTCAACTTCATCGTCGGCGACCGCACCGGCGCCATCGCATGGACCGCCGCCGGACGCCTGCCCAACCGCATCGGCTTCGACGGCCGCCTCCCCGCGCTGCGCACCTACCGCGACCGCCGCTGGGACGGATTCCTCCCGCCGGAGCAGCACCCGGTCCACGTTGCCGGCGCCTCCGGACAGATCGTCTCCGCCAACCAGCGGCACCTCGGCGGCGAGGCCCTCGCCACGCTCGGCGATGGCGGCTACTCCGCGCCGTACCGCGCCCGCCAGATCCGCGAGGACCTGGAGCGCCTCACCCGCGCCACGCCCGGCGACCTGCTCGCCGTGCAACTCGACGACCGCGCCGGCTTCCTCACCCGCTGGCAGCAACTCGCCTGCCGCGTGCTCACACCGGACGCCGTCTCCGGCCGCCCGAACCGCGCCGAGTTTTTGCAGGAGATCATCCGCTGGAGCGGCCGCGCCGATACCGACTCGACCGGCTACCGGCTCGTCCGCGAATTCCGCGAGGCCACGCTCCGCCTCAGCCTCACACCGATCTTCGCGCCCTGCGCGGCCAAGGACGAGCGCTTCAGCTGGGCAACCTTCGACATCGAGCCCGCGGTATGGGCGCTGCTGGAGCAAAAGCCCGCGCACCTGCTCGCACCGGACTACGCCGACTGGGATGCACTGCTGCTGACCGCCGTCGATGCGACCCTCGAAAAACTGAAGTTGGAGGGGCTCCCGCCCGCGCAAGCCCGCTGGGGGCAATACAACCGCACGGCCATCCGCCATCCGCTCTCGTCAGCGCTGCCCGGATGCCTCGCCCGATTCCTCGACATGCCCGACGCACCTCAAGCCGGCGACCGGCACATGCCGCGCGTGGCCCAGCCCGGATTCGGCGCGAGTGAGCGCCTCGTGGTATCGCCGGGTGCG
>MWDT01000026.1 GCA_002070825.1 Verrucomicrobia bacterium ADurb.Bin122 | reverse complement strand
CTCGCCCTCATGGCCGACCGAGGTACACGTTTCCAAGCCATCCCCCTCCTCCGAGTCCTGCGATGGACGGCACTCGCCCTATTCATGGTCCTCGCGCTCTGGCTGGGCAGCTGGGCCCTCCCAGCACTCAGCACCGCATTTGGTATCTGGGCCGCCAGCACTCTCTGGCAGTGGAGCCGCGCCCATCCCCACCAGCCGCAACCCTGGCTGCGCAACACCAGCATGGCCCTCGCCGGTTTTGCCATCTGCGACGGCCTCACCCAGACCTTCGGCTCCCTCACCGGCACTCCGGCAGGCGGCACCGACACCCTCCCCCTCCTCTGCTCCCTGCTCCTCGCCTGCGCCACCGCATTTTCAGCCCTCCTCTATCACCAGAAACGCCGCCACGCACAACTCCTGCGCGCCATGCACGCGCGCGCCTACCTCCGCCCCCTCGCCTGGACCTCCGCCCTCGCACTGACCCTCGCGCTCGGCTGGGCCGCCACCTCCTACGTCTCACAGCACACCCACCGCACGCTCCGCAACGATATCCTCATCCGGGCCCAGCTCGCCGCCGCCGCCATCGCCCCGGACCTCATCCGCCAGCTCGCTTGGAGCCCTGCCGACCAAAGCCACCCGGCCTACGACAGCATCAAGCAAACCCTTCAGGCCATCGTCCTCGCCAACCCCGACCTCCGATTCGCCATGCTCATGGGCACACGCGACTCCACGGTCCTCTTCCTCGCCGACTCCGAGCCCGCCGACTCCGCCGACTACTCCCCCCCCGGCCAACCCTACGACGAAGCCCCCCAGGATTACCTCCAGCAACTCGCCGCCGGCAAACCCTTCGTCCTCGGGCCCATCTCCGACCGCTGGGGCCGCTGGGTCACCGCCTCCATCCCCCTCTTAAGCCTCCCAGACGGACGCCGCATCCACTTCGACCTCGATATCGCCGCCGCCGACTGGGACGGCCACCTCCGCAACGCCCGCCTCCCGGTCCTCCTCATCACCCTCCTCTTCGCCATGCTCCTGCTCACCTTCGGCCGCATGCAGGAGCGCGTCCGCGACAGTCTCGAAAGCCTCTCCATCTCCGAACAACTCCACAGCAGCCTCATCGAGGGCTCCCCCGATTGCATCCAGATGCTCGATCGCAACGGCGCCTTTCTCACTATCAACCGCCACGGCCTCGCCGCCCTCGGCTACGCCGATCCCACCCAACTCATCGGCCGCCCCTTCCTCGATCTCTGGCCCCCCGCCTCCAAACCCGCCATCGCCCAGGCCCTCGAACGCACCTGGCAGGGCCACCCGACCACCACCGAGGCCGACTACACCCGCCCCGATGGCAGCACCCGCACCTGGCTGCTCTCCACCAACCCGCTTCACGAAAGCTCCGGCCACATCGCCCGCCTCGTCGCCCTCTGCACCGACATCACCGACCGCAAACACGCCGAACAAGCCTCCCTCGCCGCCAAAGAAGCCGCCGAAGCCTCCACCAAGGCCAAAAGCGAGTTCTTCGCCGTCATGAGCCACGAGATCCGCACCCCACTCGGCGGCGTCATCGGCCTCCTCGACCTCCTCCGCAAACGCCCCCTTTCCCCCGACGATCGCTACCACGCCGAAGTCGCCCATAAAAGCGCCCTTCACCTCCTCGGCCTCCTCGACGACATCCTCGACGCGGCCAAACTCGAAGCCGGTAAACTCACCCTCGAAGCCATCCCCTTCTCCCCGCGCTCCGAACTCCAGGCCCTCATCGAGTCCATGCGCCTCCACACCGAGGCCAAAAAACTCCGACTCTCCCTCGATATCGCCCCCGACGTTCCCCAGTCCCTCATCGGCGACCCCACACGCCTCCGGCAGATCGTCACCAATCTCCTCAGCAACGCCCTCAAATTCACCGAGCGCGGCTCCATCTCCACACGCCTCACCCTCCGCCACATCCAAGGCCACATCGCCCACCTCGAGCTCTCCGTCGCCGACACCGGCATCGGCATCCCCCACGACACCCAACGCCGCCTCTTCTCCAAATTCGAACAGGCCGACGTCTCCACCACACGCCGCTTCGGCGGCACCGGCCTCGGCCTCTCCATCATCCGCTCACTCACCCTCCTCATGGGTGGCACCATCACCCTCCAACCCCGCCCAGCCAGCCACCCCAACCCCACTCGCCACTCACCCCGCCCAGCTCCACCTCCTCTGCGCCGAAGACGACGCCACCAACCGCCTCGTCATCCAGACCCACCTCTCCGACATGGGGCACCGCGTCACCTTCGCCGAAAACGGCTGGCTCGCCATCGACCTGCTCCGGGGCCAATCCTTCGACGCCATCCTCATGGACAACCGCATGCCCGTCATGGACGGCTTCGAGGCCACCCGCATGATCCGCGACACCGAAAGCGGCGTCCTCGACCACCAGATCTACATCATCGCCTGCACCGCCAATACCTCCGACGATTACCGCCAACGCTGCCTCGCCGCCGGCATGCACGACTTCCTCCCCAAACCCATCCGCGACACCGAACTTCACGCCGCCATCGACCGCGCCATCGCCTACCAACGCGACCGCGGCTGCACGCTCTCCCCCATGCCAGGGCAAGCCCCCCTCCCGGTCGGACTCTCAGAAGCCGAACTCCTCGCCCAGTTCGACGCCGCCACCGCCGCCCCATCCGCCAATCCCCTCGACGGGCTCTCCCCACGCGCCTCTCACGAAATTCACCAACGCTTCCACGCCGACCTTCCCGTCCGCCTCCTCGAAATCCACACCGCCATCGCCCTCGACGACGCCCCCACCCTCGCCCGCGCAGCCCACACCCTCAAAAGCTCCGCCCGCTACATCCACGCCGACCAACTCTCCTCTCTCGCCGCACGCATCGAATCCCTTGCCGACGCCGGCCACCTCTCCGACATCCCCCCCATTCTCCATCAGTTGGAAGACGAGATCCCACGCCTCTCCCCAAACTCCCCCGCCGACTCCCGTGCATAAACGCATCCTCATCATCGACGACGACGAGATTTCTCGTACCACCCTCCGAGAAATCTTCAAAGCCGAGCCCACCTGGGAAATCGTCGAAGCCAGCAACGGACAGGACGCCCTCGACCGCCTCTGCGACGGCCTCCGCCCAGACCTTTGCCTCGTCGACCTCGTCATGCCCGAAGTCGGCGGCATCGAGCTCATCCGCCGCATCCGCCGCGACCCCACCCTCCGCGCCCTCCGCGTTGCAGTCGCCTCCGGCAGCCGCAACAAAGACCAGATCGTCGCCCTCGCCCAACTCAACATCTCCGGCTACCTCCTCAAACCCTTCGACCCGCGCAAAACCCTCGCCACCGTCCAGCAACTCCTCGCGCCCTCCTCCGCCAACCCCCACCTCGCCTCCCGCAACCTCCTCGCCCACACCGTCCTCCTCGCCGAGGATAGCGAGATCGAGCGCACCGCCCTCCGCGACATCTTCCAATCCGAGCCCCACTGGGAAATCGTCGAAGCCAAAGACGGACAAGAGGCCCTCAACCGCCTCTACGCCGGCCTCCGCCCAGACCTCGCCATCGTTGACCTCCGCATGCCCGAGCTCGACGGCTACACCCTCATCCAACGCATCCGCGAAGACCCCGCCCTCCGCCTCATCAAAGTCCTCGTCCTCTCCGGCGAACACGATCGCGAGAAAGTCATCCAACTCGCCCGCCTCCAAATCTCAGGCTACCTCCTCAAACCCATAAACCCAGCGAAAGTCCGCGCGGCCATCCACCAAGCCATGGGCCTTGCCCAGCTGGCCTAGCCGCACACACACCGATTCGCGCTTGTCGCCCCCGGCGAAACCGCTTCGCCTTGGCGCCATGTCTCTTCCTCGCTCCGTCCTCGTCGTCGGCTCCGGTGGCCGCGAACACACCCTCGTCCGCTCCCTCGCCGCCTCCCCCGCCCGCCCCCGCGTGCTCTGCGCACCCGGTAACGCCGGCATCGCCCAGGACGCCACCTGCCTCCCCGTCGCCGCCGACGACGTCCCAGGCCTCGTCGCCCTCGCCCAACACGAAAAAATCGAGTTCGTCGTCGTCGGCCCCGAAGTCCCCCTCTCCCTCGGCCTCGTCGATGCCCTCCTCAAAGTCGGCATCCCCGCCTACGGCCCCAAAGCCGACGGCGCCCGCCTCGAAGCCTCTAAAGTCTTCACCAAGCAACTCCTCGTAAAGTACGGCATCCCCACCGCCCCCTCCGCCGTCTTCACCGAAGTCGCCCCCGCGCTCGCCTACCTCCGCACCCGCCCCATCCCCATCGTCGTCAAAGCCGACGGCCTCGCCGCAGGCAAAGGTGTCATCGTCGCCCAGACCCTCGCCGAAGCCGACGCCGCCGTCCACGACATGCTCGAAGGCGGTAAATTCGGCAACAGCGGCAAGCAGGTCCTCATCGAAGACTGCCTCTACGGCGAAGAGACCTCCATCCTCGTCGTCGTCTCCGGCAAACACTACGCCATCCTCCCCACCTCGCAGGACCACAAACGCATCGGCGACGGCGACACCGGCCCCAACACCGGCGGCATGGGCACCTACTCCCCCGCCGAAGTCGTCACCCCCGCCCTCTACGCCCAGATCGAGCGCGACATCGTCCGCCCCTCCGTCGACGCCATCGCCGCCGAAGGCATCGATTTCCGCGGCACCCTCTTCATCGGCATCATGCTCACCCCCACCGGCCCGCAGGTGCTCGAGTACAACACCCGCTTCGGCGACCCCGAGACCCAGGTCGTCATCCCCCGCCTCAAGACCGACCTCCTCGGCCTGCTCTGGGCCGCCGCCCGCGGCCAGCTCACCACCACCCCGCTCGACGTCCGCCCCGACTACGCCCTCTGCGTCGTCGTCGCCGCCCAAGGCTACCCCGACTCCTACGCCAAAGGCGCCCCCATCGAGTTTCCCGCCTCGCTTCCGGCCAACGTCACCATCTACCACGCCGGCACCGCCAAAAACGCCCAGGGCCAGATCGTGATGGCCGGTGGCCGTGTCCTCGGCGTCACCGCGCTGGCGCCCACCCTTCGCGGCGCTGCCGACTCCGCCTACGCCGTCTGCGACCAGCTCCGCTGCACCACCAAGTACTACCGCCGCGACATCGGCGCCCGTCAGCTCAATCGCAAATGATCCGTCGCCTCGCCCTCTCCGCCGGCCTCCTGCTCACCTCCGCGCTCTCCGCCGCCCCGCTCGTCCGCGAGTTGGGCGACGGCCTCGGCTACGCCCGCATCGCGCAACTCCCCGACGACCTCCCCGACACCGCCAAAGTCCCCGGCCCCGCCCTTGTCCTCGACCTGCGCAACGTCCCCGCCACCACGGACACTGCCAACGCCTTTGCCCTCTGGCTCACCCTCCAAGACCGCGCCAAAGCCCCCCTCCTCGTCCTCCTCAATCCCGACACCGCACCCCTCATCCGCGAAGTCCTCCACAGCCAGGCCGGGCGCCCCGGCATCCTGACCCTCGGCCCCACCACGCCCGACTACGCCCCCGACATCGTCGTCCCCATCTCGGCCGATGCCGACCGCCTCGCCTACGCCGCCCTCGACAACACCTGCCCCATCGCCGACCTCGTCCCAACCCCGACGAGCTCGCCGCCCCGCCCCCCGAGCCGCCCGCCCGTCCCCACGACCTCCTGCTCGCCCGCGCCATCAACCTGCACCGCACCCTCCGCGCCCTCGACCGCCTCTAGCCACGGCCCAGCCCGGACAATCGAGCGCCGGTTAAAACAGCGACCATTGCCCTGGCCGTCCCCCCGCCAGTCCGCGCCACCTCGGCAGCCAAGCCCGCGAGCTTCCATTGGCCACGCCCGATTCCCATAAAAAAGCCGGGCGTTCGTCGCCCGGCTCATGCAGTCCATTTTGCTCAGGTTATTTTTGCGCACTGCCCGCCCCAGGCGCCACAAAAGCGGCAAGCGCGTAGATCAACGAAGCGTTCCAATTGATCGCGATCTCATTGCGTGAGGCGTCCGGCATCTCATCGACCCAATCCCGCGCCGTTGGCCACGGACCGCCCACCAAATACCCCGGCCACGCCGGTTCGCCACGGCGATCATGCAGGTGCTCCGGCGGATTTGCCCCCAGCCCGGTGACATACGAGCGTCCGTGGTAGTTGCGGCCAAAAAGATACCCCAACGCATCCAGTGCCGTCGCGCGATACACCGGGTCGGGCATCAATCGATCCGCCACATGCAACAGGTAGGTCTGGCCGACCACCGACCCGTTGCAGCCCCAGTAAAAACTGGCCTTCGCCGCCCCATAGGGCCGGCCGTGCGGGTTGACTCGAGCATCCTCGACGATGCGCGAAGTCATCCCATCGAGACTGCGCGTGAGATGCTTCACGAGCTTCTGGTCGTGCGCCTGGCTGCGCGCGCTGAGCAGATAGGTACCCAACGCCAGATCGCGAACCTCGCCCCACGACGGACCGTCGTGAGTAAATCCGGTAGCCATCGCCGACACGCGCTTTTCGAAATCGCGCAGAAACACCTCCTCGCCGGTCGTCTCCCACAACTCTGCCAGCGCCCAGAGCCGGTGCGTCGTATCCGGCACATCGTAGCCGCCGGTGTGGAAGTCCGTGAGATCGGGCGCGACGTTTTCCGGGTGCGCCACCAACACCGCCCAGCTCTTGCGCGCGGCGGTCAGGCAACGCTCGGCCAGCGCGGGATCGAACTCTCGAAAGTGGCGCGCCCCCAGAGCCATCATCGCCACAAAGTCCGCGGTCGCGGTCGTGCTCCATGGCGTGTAGTAACGCGGGCTCTCGTCCTTTTCCGACGGCCCCCAGTAGCGAAAGGTCTTCGCCGAGAGCTTATGGTACACACGGCCGTCGTCGGCCTGCATCGTGAACAGCCACTCAAATTCGAATTTCAACTCCGCGAGCAGGTCGGGCATGCCCTTGCCGCTCTCCGGCAGCGCGACCGACACCGGCTCGATCCGCTCACGAAACTGTTCCCAGGCCTTGAACATCAGGCCCACCGAGACGCCCGCGTTGACCACATATTTGTTGTAATCTCCCGCATCGTGCCAGCCACCGACGCTCGGACGGATCGTCCCCGCCGGACCTCCGACATAATCAAGCAAACCATCCTGCAAGTGGCAGGCATCGTGATGGTATTTCCGGCCCTTCCATTCGCCCGAGGCCTCGACGCCGCAGCGCCACAGGTACATGCCACGCGTCACGAGCGCATACGGCTCGGTCCAGACATCGCCCCCGATGCGAAACTCGGCCGAGCGCCCGACGCCCGGCACCTCCAAGACGTAGCGTCCCGGCGCTTTGACCTCCGAAAAATCGACCAGCTGCACCATCTCATCCGTATCGCTCGCCGCCGTCTTGAGCGGCGCGGAGGCCTGCCCGCTGAACACGACCGCCTGCGTGGCCGCATCGAGCACACGAAACTCGGAACAGGCCGCGCCGATCGTCGCCACTTTTCGCGACTCCGGCAGGAACCCGACGGAGTTGACGCGCACCGGCGCGCTCACCGAGTTCACAGTCGAAGCGTAGGCGGCAGTGGCAGAATTGGGCATGGACGACAGGCCGGCCATCAGGGCCGCGAGGGAAAGGGTAAATCGAAACGTCATGGTGAGGAGTTGAAACAGAGCCGACGCGGAGCCGGCCGAAGAGGTTCGGACGGTCTGACGCAGCGCCTTCGTGAACGTCACAAAAAAGTACGAGCACGAAACAAATTTCTCGTCCCACTGGCGCACGATTCCACCCACTCGTTAGACCGGCCCACAGGGATCCTCACCGCCCGCGCTTTTCCGCCTTCAAGATCAGCATCGGAATCGTCGTATGGTGACGCACATGGGAAATCGTGCTCCCGCAAAAGATGTCAGCCAGCCAACGATGCCCATGTGAAGTCATCGCGATCAGGCTGCATTCCCGCGCAGCTGCGATCTTCACGATCTCCGTGGGCGGATTGCCGAGCGCCAGCTGCGTCTCGACGGCAAGCCCCGCGGTCCGCATCTCCCCGGCGATGCGCTCCAGATAGGCCCGGTCTTCCCGCATCTCCGCGGATTCCGCCAGCTGCAACTGATCGAAATAGCGCGCCGCGTAGCCATCGGCCACGTGGAGCAAAATCACCTCGGCCGACATCTGCCGGGCGAGTGCCGTCACGTGGGGGACGATCGTCGCGTCGGCCTGACCATTTTCGAGAGCGACCAGGATGCGTTTGTACATGTGAAAAGCCTCGGAGTTTTGTGAGTGCTCGGGGTTAGGCGCCAGCGATGAAGTCGAAGAGCATCTTCGCATTGAGGGCGACGATCAGCAGCGCCGTGGCCCACGCCAGGAAGCCCATCCAACGCGGGCTGGCAAACTCGCCCATCTTGCGCCGGTCACTCGTGAAGATCACCAGCGGGATCACCGCAAACGGGAGCTGCAGGCTCAGAATTACCTGGCTGAAGACCAGCAACTTCGCCGTCCCGCTCTCGCCATACAGCCCGGCGACGATGGCCGCCGGCACGATCGCGATCATGCGAGTGATCAGCCGGCGCAGCCAGGGCCGCATGCGTAGGTTGAGAAAACCCTCCATCACGATCTGCCCGGCCAACGTGCCGGTCAACGTGGCGTTCTGCCCTGAAGCCAGCAACGCCACCGCAAAAATCACACTCGCGCCCGTCACGCCCAGCATCGGGGCGAGCAGGTGGTAGGCGTCCTGGATTTCCGCGACGTCGGTTTTGCCATGCTGGTGAAACGTCGCCGCCGCCACGACGAGGATGCCGGCGTTGATGAAAAGCGCCATCATCAGGGCCACGACCGTGTCGATCGTGGCAAAGTGTATCGCCTCCCGCTTGCCCGTGCCCGTCTGCTCGTACTTGCGCGTCTGCACGATCGAGGAGTGCAGGTAGAGGTTATGCGGCATCACCGTCGCCCCGATGATGCCCATCGACAAGTACAGCATCCCGGGATGGGTCACGATCTCCGGCGAGGGCACAAAGCCCAGCGCCACGCCGGCCAGATCGGGCTTCGAGAAAAACAACTCCAGGCTGAAGCACACGCCGATGGTGGCGATCAACGCCACGACCACCGCCTCCAGCAACCGGAAGCCGCGATGAGTGAGCCATAGTACCAGCAGCACATCGAGTCCGGTGAGCAGCACGCCCCAGAAGACCGGGATGCGAAAAAGCAGATTAAGTGCGATGGCTGAGCCGACGACCTCGGCCAGATCGCATGCGGCGATCGCCAGCTCGCACAGCACCCACAACACCAGAACCGCCGGCCGCGAGTATTGCGTCCGGCACGCCTGCGCCAGATCGAGCCCCGTCGCGATGCCGAGCCGCGCCGACAACGTTTGCAGCAGAATCGCCATCAGGTTCGAAAGCAGCACCACGCTCAGCAACGTGTACCCGAAGGCCGAGCCGCCCGCGAGGTCCGTCGCCCAGTTGCCCGGATCCATGTAGCCCACGGCCACCAGGTAGGCCGGACCGGAAAAAGCCACCAGCTTGCGCCAAAACCCGACACCCTGCGGCACCGGGATCGACGCAAACGCCTCGGGCAGCGAGGGTGCCATCGCCGGCGACGAAGCCGCCGCATTCGAGTCCGTCATTGGACGCGGAGCGTTCACGAAGCACAGACGCTATGCGCCGGCCACGGCCACGCAAGCCCCCCGGTAATTCGCCCTTGCCTGCCGGCCCGCGCGCTTTCCACCCTCGCGGTCCATGCCGACACACGCCGCCCACCAGGTGCCCGACAGTACATCGACCGCGTGTAAGCACGGGTCGAGTGCCCATACCGCAACACCACACGGGCCGGTCTCCGCCTCCTGCCGTCCATGACGCTGCTCCTCCTCGTCTCGATCATCTGGGCTTTCTCGTTCGGCCTCGTGAAAGGCCAGCTCGCCGGCCTCGACCCCACGCTGGTCGCCGTGCTGCGGCTGTCGCTGTCGCTCCTCGTGTTTCTCCCCTTTGCTCGGTGGCGGGCGGTGCCGGGTGCCGCGCGCTGGCGGTTCATCGCAATCGGCGCGCTGCAATTCGGCGCGATGTACCTCTTCTATCTGCGCGCCTACGCCTATCTCGCTGCGTACGAGGTCGCCCTGTTCACCATCATCACGCCACTCTACATCGTCACCCTCGATGCAATCATGGAGCGGCGCTGGGAAACCCGCTTCATGCTCGCCGCGCTGGTCGCGGCCATCGGCGCCGCCATCGTCATCTACACCGCGCCCCACAGTCCCAGACTGCTCACCGGCTTTCTACTCGTCCAGGGGAGCGACTTTTGCTTCGCGCTGGGGCAACTGCTCTGGCGCCGCGAGCGCGCCCGATTTGCCAACGGCCTGGGCGACGCCCAACTCTTCGCACTCCCCTACGCCGGCGCCGTCGCCCTCACCCTGATCGCCTCCGGCTTCACCACCCCGTGGTCGCAACTGGCCGACATGACACTCTCGCAGTTCGGCACCATCGCCTACCTCGGCATCGTCGCCTCGGGTCTCTGCTTTTTCTGGTGGAACGTCGGCGCGCGGCACGTCAACGCAGGCATCCTCGCCGCACTCAACAACGCCAAAGTCCCGCTCGGCGTCGCCTGCTCACTTCTCTTCTTTGGCGAACAAGCCGAGCTCCCCTTGCTTGTGCTAAGCCTCACCCTGCTCGGCGGGGCCCTCTGGATCGCCGGCCGGAAAAAATAGGCGCGCCCGTTTCCCAGGCGCGCCGAGAGCGCAGTTTCAAAGCACTTCGAGATCGCTGCGCGTCGCCGCCTCCAGCTGCGCGAGTCCGGCCTGCACGGCCGCATCGGTCGGACCCTCGACGAGCAGCCGCAGCTTCGCCTCGGTGCCCGAGTAACGCACGAGCACCCGCCCCTGCGAGCCGAGCTCGCGCTCCAGCGCCTCGATCGCGCGCGGCAAAGTCGGTAGCGTTTCCAGCGGACGCTTCTCACGCACCTTCAGCGCGAGCGAACGCTGGGGAAACTTGGCCAACGCGCCGCGCAACTCCGACAACGGCCGCCCCGTCGCCAGCATGACCTCGATCGTCTTGAGCGCCGCCACGAGCCCATCGCCCGTCGGCGAAATCTCCGAGCAGATGATGTGCCCGCTCGACTCGCCACCGAGGGTCGCGCCCGTGGCAAACATGCGCTCGATCACATAGCGGTCGCCGACATCCGTGCGCGCCACGCGCCCACCCAGCGCCCCGAGCGCCGCATCGACGCCGAGGTTGCTCTGCACCGTGACCACGAGCGTCTGCGCCGCGAGCTTGCCCTGTCGGTGCGCATGCGTCGCCAGAATCGTCAGGATTTCGTCGCCGTCGAGGACCTCGCCGCGCTCGTCGCACAGGATGCAACGGTCGCCATCGCCATCATGTGCGATGCCCAGCCGGGCGCCGACCTCGCGCACACGTTGCGCCAGCGGGCCTGGATGCTCGCTGCCCACGCCGGCATTGATGTTTTTCCCATCTGGAGAATCGCCGAGGCCGATCACCTCGGCACCAAGCGCGCGCAACACCGCGGGGCTCGTCGCACACGTCGCACCGTTGGCCGTATCGAGCACGATCTTCCAACCGCGCAGCGCGTGCGCGGGCAGAATCGAGCCCGTGGCCGCCATGTAGTCGGCAAGCACATCCGCCGTGGAAAACACAGCTGCGGAAGCGGGTACCTCGGAGGGCAGCGCCTGCTCGATGGCGGCCTCGTCCTCGTCGGTGAGCTTCACGCCCGTGCGACTGAAAAGCTTGATGCCATTATCGCACGCCGGATTGTGCGACGCCGTGATGACGACGCCCAACACCGCGCCCTGCGTGCGCACCGCACGCGCCACGGCGGGCGTCGGCGCCGCGCCAAGCAGCACCGGAGTCAGGCCTGCGGAGGCGAGCCCGCGTGCGACGGCGGCCGCCAGCGATTCGCCGGAGGCCCGCGTATCCCGCCCGATGACGACACGGCCTGAGCCGCCGATCCAGCGGCCGGCAGCCGCGCCGAGGCGGGCCGCAAACGATTCGTTAATCACGGGCCCGCCGTACGGGCCACGCACCCCGTCGGTGCCGAAGTATTGGCGTTTCATGAACGGTAAAATTCGCGTGTAGCGGCGATCTTGGCACGCACAGCCCCGCCGAGCAGTTTTTCACGGGCCGGCGCCAGACCCTCAGCCACGCTCTTCGTCCGGCCGACGATCCACAGCGACGTGGCGGCGTTAAAGACGATCGTATCTACCAGCCCCGCCGGCCCGCGCCCATCGAGGATCGCCTCCACGATGGCCAGATTTGTCGGCAAGTCGCCGCCGATCAGGTCGGCAAAGGGCGACACCGTCATGCCGAAATCCTCCGCACGCCACTCGCCATCGACGTCCGCCAGCCGGCCGAAGCCACGCACGCGGTTGACCGTGGCCGTGGTGAGTTCGTCGATGCCGTG
>MWDT01000025.1 GCA_002070825.1 Verrucomicrobia bacterium ADurb.Bin122 | reverse complement strand
CGCCCGACCGCCACGCCACTGCTGCGCAGCTCGCGCCTGTCGGCGGACAACTCCGCATAAAAATACGCCCGCGCCACCGGATCGAAGACGACGGTGTAGCCGTCGAGCGTCTCGAACACTGCGTGAAACTCATCGCCGCGCCCCCACAGCTCGATGGCCGTCCCGTCCGGCTGCGTATAGGCAAACGTCCGCTCAAATGGCGCCGCCGTCGCCGTCCCCGCCAGCACGCACATGAAAAGTGCGACGACGAGCGCGAGGCCCAAAGCCCCCAGGCTCTGGGGAAAAATCCCCACCCAAACGCTGCCGAACCGTTGTTGTGTCGGTACACCAGAACAAGCACCGGGAAAATCCATGCAGGAATGACACACGCGCGCGCCCACTTGGCGACACGAGAGTGCCATAAAATATCGGCGGCAGAGTCACCACCACGCACCACCGTCAACGCCCTTGATCCAGAACACCCGGGACGCAATCGACTCGATTCGGCAAACACATCGAATGGCTCACCAGCGCCAATCGCTTGCCGCTTCCACGAGACACGCCCGGCATTTCCACCGGGCGTGTTTCATGATCGAACCTCACGGCTGCCGGACGACTGCTTACGGCGCCTCGTAGATTTCGGCGAGGCCCACCCCCGTCGTGCGGCCCACACCGCTGACCTGTGCCGTGTAGATACCCGGCTCCAGCGTCAGCACCAGCGCCGCATCCTTCGAGTCGCTCGCCAGCTCGCCCATGCCCACGGATTTGAACAACGCCGCCGTCGTCGCCGTGTGGTCCCAGTCATCGTTCTCGCCGACCAGTTCCCATTTCGCAGGAGTGACCAACGTGTTGAGCCGCCACACCTGCAACTGCGGGTCGCGCAGATAGCCGCTCACCGTCGAGATTCCGGGCCCCACGCCACGCACGACGACCCGCTTCGGCACATCGCCACTGATCACGAAACCCGCGATCAGAATCGCATCGTCCACGCCCACCTGGTTGCGCACCGATAGCGCCGTCAATCGCTTCGTCTTGTCGCCGAGACTTGCATCGTACGCCTCTGCCAGCGCCACGCCGGTCGTGCCAGCCGCACCGCTCACATGTGCCGTGTAAACGTTGCCTGTCAGATTCTCGAACAGTGCCGCGTCTTTCGAGGCAGGATCCAGTGCTCCCGCGCCCGTTCGCACAAACGCGTCCGACAATTCGCTGGAGCCAGCCCAGTCATCGTTGCTCGCCACCTCGACGCCACTCGCCGTGTAGAGCCGCAACTGCGGATCCCGCATGTACCCGCTCACCGTCGAGATTCCAGGGCCCACTCCGCGCACCAGCGTCGGTTTCCCGCCGCCGGCAAATACGAAGCCCAGGATCAGCGTCTGCTCGCCCGTCCCAGCTGGCGCACGCGCCGACAAGGCAGAAAATTGGCTCCAGGGGAGAGTGAGCATAGACACGCCACTCGTGACGGTCTCCACGCCATTGCTCACCAAGCAGCGGAATTGGTAGCCATAGAGCGCGAGGGTGACGCTGTTGATGGTCAGCTCGCTCGTATTGGCGCCGGTGTAGCTCAACCCGGCGATATCCGCCGCCGTCCGCGCCGCCCTGCGGCCGCGGAAGGGCGAACTTCCCAGCAAACGCCATGTCGCCCCATGATCGTCGGAGTATTGCCATTGGAAGGTATAGCCGGTCGGATCGGTGAGTCCGACGGAGAAGGTGACATCGCCACCCAGTTGGGCTTTTTGGTTTTCCGGTTGCCGAGCGATCTCCGGCGGCGGGGGCGTCACTGTGAGCGTGGCGGGGGTGGAGCGGGTGCTATACAACTGATCGCCCCAATATATCTGGCAGAAGTACTGGGCGCCCGTGTTAAACAAGCGCGCGCTCATCACCAACGTGTCCGTGTTGACACCCGTGTACGGCTCGTTGTCTCGCCCTTCGGCGAGCAACGTCCAGTCCGTTGCACCCGAAAGCTTTTTGTACCACTGGTAGGTCGGCGACTCTCTCCGCACCCCCGCGTGCATCTGCACTTTGAACTCCGCCGTGGCCCCCACGGACACCGTCTGGTCCGTCGGCTGACCGATGATCGCCGACGCTTCCGGCGTCCGCGTGAGCGTCGCTTCCCGCGACAGCATCGTACGGCCATCGGCGCTGACATAACACCGGAACTTTGTGCCCGACTCATAATTGAACGCATAAACAAAGGCGTACCCGTCGGGCCGATCGCGGGACATCACGCCGGCCTGCGCCGTGGGGCGCCACTCGGCGTACTTAGGCTGCCAAACCTGCCACTCGTAGATGGCCGTGCTGCGAATGTCGCTCCGGGCCCGCAAGGTGAAAGAGGTCGTCGTCCCGACCGGTATGCTCTGATCGGCCGGTTGCTCGGCAATGAGCGTGTTGTCCTCCACGGAGGTCACCGTGAGGAGCGCATCTGCGGAAGTTGCGCTATAGGTGCTCCACTGCACCCGGCATTGGTAAACCGCCCCCGAGTTGAACAACCGCGCGCTCATCACCAAGGTATCCGTCTGTGTGCCCGTGTAGGGCTCGTTGGACTGGCCATCGCGCAGCTCCGTCCAAGAGGAATCGGCCCCGGCGAGCTTCCGGTACCACTGGTAGGTCGGCGCATTGCTCCGGACTGCCGCATGCACCTGCACCTTGAACTCCGCCGTGGCGCCCACCGCCACCGTTTGATCCGCCGGCTGAGTAATGATCGCCGTCTCTTGTCCGGTGATCGTCAGGGTGGCCTCCCGCGAAGTCACGGAGGTTCCACCCGTGAGGCTCACCACGCAACGGTACTTCGTGCCCGTCGTCGCACCGAGCGCGCTCAAATACGCGGCGCCATCCGCGCCTACCGACGAGAAAGCCGCGATCTGCCAAGCCTCCGCGCCTGGACGCAAAACCTGCCACTCGTAAGTCGCCTGCGCCTGGAGCGCCGGCTGGACCACGAGCCGGAAAGACGCAGTGGTTCCCAGCGGGATGCTTTGATCCATCGGCTGCACCGCGATGATGGGGTTGACGGTCAGCGTCGCCGCCGAGGACGTGGTGCTATTGTTGGCGTCCGTGACCACGCAGCGGTACTGCCGGCCGTCCAGGCTCTCCTGGCCGATCACGGAAAGCTGGTGGGTGTCGGCGCCCGATTCCGGCACCCCGGACGCCGGCAACGCTTTCCACGAGCCGCCACTGTCCGTCGAGTACTCCCAGCGGTACGTCAGCGTGCCGACCCCGTTGGCCGAGACCGTGAAGGTCGCCGTCATACCCACGGGAATGGCCACGTTTTGCGGCGAGGAAACCATCGGCCCGGGGATGGCCCCGGCCACGACCTTCACCTTGGCCAGGGCGATGGGCGTGAAGGTCAACAGCGCGTCGACGCCCTGCTGATCCTTGATCGACCCGCCATTGAGCACGAGGGGCGAGACGATGGCGATGCCATCGGCGTCGCTGTCCGCCGCAGTCAGCGTGTAGCGGAAGGTGAGGCCGTAGCCACCCGTCGGCGTGCTGCCCGCCACATAGTCGGCGTAGCGCGTCTGCGTCCCGATGGTGAGCGCCAGTTGCGGCGTGCCGGTCACCGCCACGACTTGGTCGAAGAGGACTTTAACCTCCAACACCTCGCCCGTGTAGTAGGTGCCGTCGGTCGGCGGCACGTAGGAGTCGAACTTCGCCTGGACCGGCGAGGGGCCTTCCAGCGTGAGCACCGCCTGCGCGCTCGCGACCGTGCCCCAATCGTTGGTCACCTCGACGTAGTAGGCGCCGGCGTCGCTCGCCGAGAAACTGGGGATCGCATAGGTCGGTTGCGTGGCGAAAAGCAGCCCGCCGCCAAAGGGACCGCCCACCTTATACCATTGGTAGGTCAACGTGCCCGCTCCCGTCGCCGTGACCGACAACGTGTGCGCCACTCCATCCGCCACCGTAGCCGTCTGCGGTTGGTCGGAAATGGTCACGCGTTGTCCAGGTAGCGCGGCGTCGCCGCGCGTCAGAAACGCACTCTGGTCGCCCTGCGCAGAGATCGCGCGGATGTAGTGGGCGATCTTCACCGGCACCGTCGTGCTGGTCTCGGCGCGGGTGCCCTGCCCGAGCGCACCTTTGCTCAGCCGTCCCATGCCCCAGAGCGTGGCGTCGGATTTCAGGAACAGGGTATGCGCTCCGCCACAGGCCACCTGCGTGGCGGCCAGAATCAACCCCGGCACCTGCTGCGCCGAGGTCGTGGTGGCCGCCGTGTAGCCCAACTGTCCCGCAGAATTGTCTCCCATCGTGAACAGGTGCCCGCCCGTCATCACGTAGGCGGTATGGTTGGCGCCGGCGGCGATGGCCGCTACATCGCTCGCGATCAGCACCGGCGTAGACCGATTGGTCGTATCGCCCTGGCCGAGTTGGCCACTGCTGTTCTGACCCATGCCATAGAGCTTGCCATCGGTTTTCAGATAAAGGCTGAAGTAGTCGCCCGCGGCCACCGCCTTCACGCCGGTCGCGACCAGCACCGGCGTGTTGGTGTAGGAGGAGGTGCCGAGCTGGCCCTGCGTGTTGCTCCCCATCACATAAAGGCTGCCGCCCGTGGTGATGTACAAACTGTGATCCACGCCGGCCGCCACGGCCGCCACTCCAGTGGCGATCTGCACGGGGGCGTACTGGTCGGTCGTGTTGCGATTGCCGAGCTTGCCCCCGGTGTTATCGCCCATGGCCCAGAGCGTGCCATCGGTTTTGATGAAGAAACTGTGGTTGCTGCCCGCGGCCACGGCAGCCACGTCGGTCACACCCGCTACCTGCTGAGGCTGGCCATCGGAGGTGTAGGCCAATGAAGCCGGGTCGTCGCCGAGCTGCCCCTGGTCGTTGCGCCCGGCGGCCCAGAGCGTGCCGTCATCCTTCACGAAAAGCATATGCTGGCCACCCACGGCCACGGCCTTGGCACCAGCCACCAGCGTCGGCACCACCGATTGATCACTCGTGCCGTTATAGGAGCCAATCCCGAGCTTGCCGTAGGCGTTGCCACCCGTGGTCCACAAACTCAGGGCCTGGGTCGAGGTGTCGAGCGTACCGTCGGCATTAAGCCGCGTGAGGCCCTGCTGGCCGGCATTGGCGATGATTTTTCCGTCGGGCTGCGCGACCAGCGACGTCGGCGTCGAGGCCGACATGAACACGCTCAACGGAGCATCGAAGGAGTACTCAATGGCGCCGTCCGCCGAGTGGCACTGAAACTTGGAATTTAGGCCGGGGCTGGTCGCGAGGATGCGGTCACCCGACAGCACCAGCACCACATCCACCTCCGAAGCCAGGTACGGTTGCGAGAAGGTCGTATCAAGCGAGCCGTCGGCATTGAGCCGCGCGAGGCGCTGCCGCGTGGCATCGCCAGAGACCGAAAGAAACGCGCCCCCGATCACCAGCTTCCCCGTCGACTGCTCGCCGAGCGCATAGATCGCGTTGATAGAGGGTGCCGTAAAGCCGGTGTCCCGACGTCCATCGGCCCGCATCCGCCACAACAGATTCGCGGCGGCGACCGTCTCTTGGGCGACCACCACGAGCTCGTTCGCGCTCGTGAGCAGCAATCGAGAGACAAAATAGTTGCCACCCTGGCTTTCATCAAAGGGTGACGCGTACGTCCAAGTCACCGCACCCAGGTTATCGCGCTCGGTGGCAATCGCACCGTCGGCATCAAGAAAAGCCAACGCCGCACAGGCCACGCCGTTGACCTGGTTGAATTGCCCGCCCACCCAGATTTTTCCATCGGGCCGCGCCACGAGCGTCGTCACCACGCCATCGACCACCGCCGAAAAGCCCGGATCGACAGCGCCAGTTGGCAAAAGCCGTGTGAGATACGAACGGGCCAGCCCACCCACCGTCGTGAAGCTACCGCCCACCAGAATCTTCCCATCGGCCTGCACTGCCACCGCCTTGACCTCACCATTGACGTCGGGATCGAAAGTCGGGTCCACCCAGCCGTCGGCATTGAGCCGGGCAAGGCGATTACGCGCCACAGCCGTGTCTGCATGTTGAAACGTGCCGCCGATCACCAGCATGCCATCCGGCTGGAGCGCCATCGCCTTGACGCCGCCATCCCACAGGTTGGGTTTATAATAAGTATCGTTGAAGACTTGGGCCCCGGAGAGCACGGGCAACAGCCCGAGCAGGAGCAAGCCGACGGACCGTTGCGCGCGACGAAACATGGCCAGAAACGAGGACATAGGGAGTAGTGGTTTGTAAAAATTGAGCCGAGGACCAGAAGGCTTCCGGCTGGCTGTCGGAGCGCGACGTTGGCGAGGGCCCGTTAACGCAACAAGTTTTCTTTTACATCATTTTGCATTTTCCCTTCGCCCAGAGCGTGCCCGCCCTTGAAAGCCGCCGCATCCCCTTCGTGACGTGCAGACAGCAAAACGCCCGGCAATAATGCCGGGCGCTTTGTTTTTGGGAAACCTCACGGCCCACGGCCGGCGGACACCACCTTTACTGCGCCTCGTAGAGCTCCATCAGGCCGACGCCCGTCGCGCCGCCCACCCCACGCATCTGCGCCGTGTAGATGCCCGGCTCCAGCATCAACACCAACGCCGCATCCTTCGAACCCGACGTCAGCGCGCCCATGCCAAGCGATTCGAACAAGTCCGCCGTCGCCGGCGTGCTGTACCAATCGTCGTTCTCGCCCACGATCATCCAGTCGCCTGTCGCGCGATTGAGTTTCAAGACTTGGAGCGCGGGGTCTGCCAGCGCCCCACCCACCGATTCCGACAATCCGGGGCCCACGCTTCGCACCACCACGCGCTTCGACGCCTCGCCCGTGATCACAAACCCGGCGATCACGATGTCCTCGTCCGTGCCTACACGACAGCGCACTGACAGCGCAGTCAGACGATGGTCCGTATCCGACAGATCGGCATCATATGCCTCGGCCAGCGCCACACCGGCATCACCCGCCAAACCACTCACGTGCGCCGTATAGACGTGCCCTGGCAGCGCGGCCAACAAAGCCGCGTCCTTCGAGTCCGCTTTCAGTGCCGCCGCTCCAGTACGGGCAAACGCCTCGGAGAGCTCTGGTGAGCCCGCCCAGTCGTCGTTGTCCGCGACCGGCGTGCCATCCAACGCGTACAGTCGCAGCTGTGGATCCACCAGATGGCCCACCACCGCCTCGCCCATACCCGGCCCCACACCGCGCACCAGCGTCGGCTTCCCGGCACCGGCAAACACAAACCCCACGATCAGAGTCTCCTCGCCCGCTCCGGCATACGCACGCGCCGACAGCGCCGCAAACAGGCTCCGGAGCTCCACCTTGATCGCCGGCAGCGTGTACGCGGGCAGGGCCAGCCTGATGGGCCAGCGCCAGGTTTCGGTTTCGGTCAGCGTGCCGCCGTTCAAATCGATCACGCTGGCGACGGCGATCCCGTCGGAATCCTTCTCACCGTCCTGCACCGTGTAAGTGAACACCAGGCTGGTCGTGCCACTACCGGAGGCGTACGTCGCATAGCGCGTCGTCGTGCCGATGGTCAGCGCCAGGCGCGGCGTCCCGGTAACCGTGACAGCAACCCCTGCCGTCAACGTAAAGGTGAGCGTATCGCCCGCCGTGTAGCCGCCGTCCATGGGTGGCTCCACCGCCGCGATGGCCGCCGGCGAAGCCAGTGCGAGGCTACAGCCACCACCCACACCATCGGAGCCGAGGGCATACACGGTTCTACCCCACAGCGCTCCAGTGCCCGTGTTCACCGACATCGGCGTGCCTGTAGAATAGCCCGTCGTACCATTGCCCAACTGACCGTCCCAATTGTACCCCCAAGCCGCCACCGTGCCGTCGCTACACAACGCCAGCGAGTGGGCCCCTCCGATCGACACCGCCACCACCGTCTTCCCGGCCAGCGCACCGCTCGTGTTCACCGCCACCGGCCTACTCGAATTGGTCGTCGTCGTATCGCCGAGTTGGCCATTGATGTTGCTACCCCAAGCATACACCTGGCCGTCGCTGCACAACGCCAGCGAATGCGCATACCCCGCCGCCAACGCCACCACCGTCTTGCCGGCCAGCGCACCGCTCACATCCACCGCCACCGGCGTGGACGAATAGGGAGAGCCCAGCGAAGGATTGCCCAGTTGGCCGCCGGAATCCCCCCCCCAGGCCGCCACCGTGCCGTCGCTGCACAACGCCAGCGAATGCTCAAGCCCCGCCGCCAACGCCACCACCGTCTTCCCGGCGAGTGCGCCCGTGCGCGGAACCAACGCCGGCACCGGATGCGCCGCGCCATCCTGGGAGCCGAGGCCGAGCTGGCCGTGATAGTTATCGCCCCAGGCCACCGGCACCGTACCGAGGGCGTGCGTGTACGGCTGGCCAAGCGTGAACCCGGCGGCGAGCGCGTTAGCCGAGCCATCCACGATCCCCGTGCCGCCCGCCTTCACGTCGAGCCGCAGCGTGCCGATCCCCGTCACACCCGTCGCCGTGACAAAATACTCCGCCGCGTTGGCACCGGCCGTGACCGTGCCGAGCGTGGCCGTGGCCGCGCCGTCGACTGAGGTGAGCGCGAAGTCCGCGAGGTCCACGCCCGTCACCGCCTCGGTAAACGTCACGCGCCACTCCAGCGTGCTCTCAATCGTCACCGGGCCGGGCTGGCAACGCGCGATCGTCGCCACTGCGGGCATGTCGATGATCCAGGAAGAGGCGGAGCTCGCCGCGCTCACATTGCCCGCGGCATCGGTCGCCATCGCCGTGAGGCTGTAGGTCCCGTTGCGAAGAGGTGCAACCGTGAGGCTCCAATGGCCCTCCGCATCGGCAACGGCCACACCCAGCGAGGTGCCGCCATTGAAGACTTCCACCGTGGCGCCCGGCTCCGCCGTGCCACTCACCGTCGTAGCCGTGACGGCGCCGATCGTGGGCACAGCCGGAGCGCCGGTGGCGATGGTGACCTGCAGGCCCTCCGAGGGGGAGCCGAGCCTCGATTGGGCTGCATCCCAGATTCTGGCGGTGATGGTCTGGGCGAGGGGTGCGAGGTCCAAGGTGGGCACCACGGTCCAGAGCCCATCCGCACCCGCAGTGGCCGTACCGATCGCGGAACTGGCAGGGGCGCTGTCCGAGCGGCTGCTGGTGTAGAGCCTCACGGTGGCTCCGGCCGGGGCCGTGCCGCTGAAGGTCGGCCGGACGACGTTGGTGAGGTTGTCCGTGGTGGACGCGCCACTATCGAAAGCCGCCACGAGATCGGGCGTGCCGGGCACCGGGACATACCGGAGATTGATGACGTCCTGATAATCCAGGGCGCCGTCGTTTCCGAAATCCACGCGCCAGACCACCGCGTCGAGCACATCGGCGGTGAGTCCGGAGAAATCGCCCTGGAGGCCGTAGTGGACGGTAAGTCCCTCGCCGCTGTTCTTGTCGTACGCTCCGCCATTGGTGAAAACCATATCCTCGCCGACCGGCACCCACTCGCCCGAGTTGTTTTGCACCACCAGGACATAGCCGGGCTGGGCCTCGATATTCTGGAACCTGATACCGTTCGGGTTGCCCAAAGCGGCGGAGAGGTCACCGCCGGCGGCGTTTTCCGAGAGGAGCCCATCGCCGGCAGGCACCACGCAGTCGATGGCCCACGTGTTGAGGAAATCGATCTTGATGTCGGACACGGTCGAGTGGGTGACCGCGGCCGCGCTCCCGCCGGCAAACGCGCCGTCGAGCAAGCTCACGCGTACCGTGCCTACGTCGGTCCCATGCGCCGTGGCCTTGCCGGTGAAGCCCAGGGTCGCGGTGGTGTCGCTGGCCTTGACGAGCACGGCGGTGAGCCCGGCGGGCACGTTGGCGGAGCTGACCGGGAGCGGATCCCCGATGCCGCCCACAAAGGTGTCGCCGCTCAGCGTGATGGTGGCCGTGGTGCCGATGGCCCCGTCGGCACTGCGCGCCTCGACGAAGGTCGTGGTGCTGTAGCCGAGATCGGGCGACACCGTCATCGCGAACGCGCTGGAGGAGGTGGATACGCCGGCGGCGAGCACGACCTCGAAGGCCTGCGTGCCAAAGGCGGTCGTGGTGAACTTCACGTTACGCAGGAAGACAGCGAGGTTGGCGTAAGTGGCGCTGGCGTTGAGCGCGATGCGGAGATCCACCCCATCCCGGCCGTCAGCGGTGCCGTCCACGGTCCCGATTGCGACGCCTTCGACCGAGACGGTCTCGCCCGCAGCCGGGATTCCGTCGCCGCCGAACAGCACAACCCCATCGGCGAGCTCGGAGAAAAAGTCCCCCGCCGCCGGACCCGAGGTCCGGACGATGCTCAGCGCGGTGCAGGTGGAAGGAGGCGTCGAGTCCACATCGGTGACAACGGCGTCGCGCCCGGCATCGATGTACGCCCCAGCGCCAGGGCTTAAGGTGCTGCTGTCGCCGGCCAACCCGACAACGCTCGGCGCATCCTCGACATCGCTCACGGCGATGGAGGCGGTCTCGGTCGCGGACGAGAAGGCCGACACCGCTCCATTGGGGACGGTAGTGACCTTGGTCCCAGCGGTGCCTCTGGTCTGATCCCAGGCACGGTAGGTCAGGCTGGCCACGGTGCTCGCCTGGCTATTGGGCACAAAGCGGATCTTGTCGGCCTCGCGCAGGAGCAGGGCGCTATCTGTGGCCACCGTGCCCACGGCGGCCCAGGTGCCGCCATTGTCCGTGCTGTATTCCCAAGCACCGTTGCCGGGCTCCGCGGCGATGATGGCGATGCCCTCCACCGCCCCACTGTCCGCATCGGTGATGCTGCTGCCGACAAAACTCGCCACGGTCTGTCCCCCGTTGGTCGTTTGATCCTCCGTGAGGCCGGTCAAGACCGGGGTGCCGCTATCGTCGAGCACCGGGGCGGCGTTGAGACTGAAGACGACTTCATCGATGAAAATGCCTTCCATCTGGCCCCCCCGCTCTTCGTGATGGTGAAGGAGGTCACGCTCGGCCAATCGACGTTCACCGTCCCCGCCGCATACTGCGCTGCCGTGGTCGTGTGAGAAAAGGAGGCGGTGACGCCATCGGTGCGGGTGAAGACCAGGGTCTCCGCATTCCACGCCGCCTGGGTGTCCACCCGCAGGGAAGTGAGATTGACCGGACTGCTGAACGTGAAACTCACGGAAAGCAGAGGCATGCCGGGGTCCTCAATGTAGTCTCCAGAATACATCAAGGTAGAGGTGAAGCTGGAATTCTCGGAAAAGGCTTTGTCGAGCAACAAGGTTGCGGGAGTTTCGGCATCACGGGAGCCCGTCACGTTCATGGTCACGCCGTCCACACTCTGCGTGACCCGGTGGTTAGAGTCGACCGAGTAGGCGCCGCCCGCGAAATCGAAGACCCCTAGGAGTTCGCCATAACGCGCCACCGCTTCGTGGCTCAGGAGCGAGGCGCCGGCCAACTCTCCATGGTGCACCTCCAGCACCCAGTCGCCACCCTTGGCCGCCGCGCCGGTCTGGTTGTCCGAGGCCCCGACATCCGCGCCGGTCACCTGGGCCAGCTCGGCGACGAACTGCGCTCCCGCCTCGCCCTTCGCCAACTCACACCCGTAGAGCAACAGGTCGCCGCCGCGGTTCAACGCGCGGCCGAGCCGGGCCAATCGCCCCGCCACCGCCGGGTCGCGCAGCGCAGCGCCATCGAGCGACGCCCCGCCGAGCCGCAGCGCGCCGGGCGCGGCATGCGACACCACATGGATCGCCTCGTACCCGGAGTGCGTCTCAGCCCAGGCCGCCATCTGCGCGAGCGAGTCGCCGGCCGGATCGAGCCGGACCGTCTCCACGCCGGGCCGCACACCGGCGACCAGCGCCTCGTGGCCCGCGACCGCGCCATCGACAAACGCCACCTCGCGCGCCGGCACCGCTCCCGCCCGCGCGGAGGGCAGCGCGCAGACACCGGAAAGGAAAACAGCGACGAGCAAGGAGCGAAGGCGAAGCGGTGACATGCTGGAAAAGCGGATTGGAAGTGGAGACCGAGCGGGTGCGCCGCAGGTTCACACGGGGAACATTGTCCGTAAACCATTTCCGCCCGCGCTTGACCGCAGAATTGCCCTACAGCGACGGCCGTTTGTAGGAATTCTCCCGCAACTGCCGACTCGCGGCTTTTCGGCGGCGGTTTTCCGCGCTCTACTCGCAACCCCCGCATGCCTGCCCTCGCCGATCACTGGACCCCCCTTGCCGCCGTGCTGCTGGCGGCCCAGGCGCTGGCCCTGGCCGGCTTCGGGTGGTGGAGCCGCCGCTTCACGGTCGCGGGCGTGGGCGCCTTCCAGCTTGTGGTGCTGGCCATGGCCGGCCGCACCGCCACCGAAGCCGCCGAGTGCCTCTTCGGCGCCCAACCCGCGGTGCTGTTCTGGACGCTGGGCTTCAAGTGCACGCTGAGCTCGCTGCTTGCGGCCGGCCTGCTCCTGCTCTTCGCCGATGTCTCCGGCCTGAACCGCTGGGCCACGCCCCAGCGGCGCCGCTTGCTCGTTGCAGCCACCCTGCTGCTCGGCGCCCTCGCCTTCACCAACCCCTGGACCGGCTGGATCAGCCCCGACACCGCCACGGCCGCCGGCTGGAGCTTCGGGCGCTACCGCTCCGGCCCGGTCTTCCTCTACCTGATCGCCGCCAACGCCGCCGCCCTGCTCTTCGCGCTCGGCGCCACCCTCTACGTGTGGCGCGGGGCCAGCCCGCTGTTGCGCAAGCAGCTCGGG
>MWDT01000024.1 GCA_002070825.1 Verrucomicrobia bacterium ADurb.Bin122 | reverse complement strand
CGGGCGGCTGCCCGCACACTGGTTCTGGATCTGCTGGTTCCTCCACAAGATCACCCGCCCGGGCAAAAACCTCCGACGCAAACTCCGCATCTGGCAGCACGCCCTCACGGCCACCCGTCATCGCCCCGCCTCACCCTAGCGCCTGATGGTGCGGGTGGGCATCAGGCAGCACACCCGGTCGCGGTCATCAACTGGCGCGTGCGGCGTCGCGCCGCATCCAGGGAGCCGGTGCCGGTGCACGCCGCGCGCCGAGATTGGACAGGTTGCACGCGGCCTGCAGGCTCCGCCTCAGATTACCGAGTACCGCCGTGCATGCGCGCGACCCATCGAAAAACGCCTCCGCATGCCGCCAGTAGAAACGCCACAGGCGCCACGAAAACACCTTGTCGCGCGCCTCCTCCAGCTCCGCGCGATACGCCTGCGCAAAGGCGACCAGCTCCGGAGCGAGCCACGGCCTGTCTTCGATCGAAGCCAGAAAACGGATGCGCGCGTCCAGGGCCTCCATCCGGCGGCGCGCGCGCGACCCGCACGCGCAGTACGCGTTGCTCTCATGGATGCGGTAGTGCACCAGATACTCGTCCACATACTGCACCGTCCCCATCGAGCTCGCGCCCACACCCAGCCACCAATCGTGCAGGGAATCCCGCGGAAAGGGCATGAGTCGCAATGCGACCTCGCGCCGCATCAAGATGGTGTGGCCGACGACTGAGTTGCGAAAAAACAACTGGTGCGGAGCCCCACCGCGAAACTTGCGATCCTGCCGGGCGGAAAAAGGCAGGCTATCCGGCTCCCGCCCGCGAAACTTATGCGACGCATGGTGGATCAGACACGCCTGCCCGTTCCAGGCACGCCGCAGCCGTGCCAGTTTCCACGGCAGCCAGATGTCGTCTTGATCGGAGAGCGCCACCCACTCGCACCGGGCCAGCCCGATACCTCGTTCGAAATTCCCGGACACGCCCGTGCGCACACCATTGTGATGAACCCGCACCCGGGTGTCCGCCGACGCGTGAGCCCGCAAGAGCGCGCGGGTGCCATCGGTCGAGCCATCGTCCACCACGACAATCTCCGCCACGCCCTCCTGCGCACGCAGGGACCGCAGCTGCTCATCAAGATAACGCTCACCATTGTAAGTGCACAGGACTATCGAAATCGGCGACATCATGCAAAACAGGCGACTCCGCCTCGGCCTTGTGACGCCCTTTTTCGCCCCGGGTTTCATCTATTCCGATCCGTAAAAATAGAGGTGGCGGACTCTCCCGTTTCCCTCCTTTACTGCCACGTCCATGCGCCGTTTTTTCCCCTACCTCAAGTACCTCAAGGCAGAGAGCCGTACGCTCGTCCCGGCGATTTTCTACGGACTGCTTTTTGCGGCGGCCAATGGTCTGGGCCTGCCTCTGATGACGAAGGTCGTCTTCCCCGTGGTCTTCGATTCGCCCGGCGGCTCCCTCTCCACATGGGAACTCATCGCCGTCGCCGCCTGGCTTCCCCTCGTGTTTCTCCTGCGCGGCGTCACCGGCTACCTCAATACCTACTACGTCACCGCCACCGGCACCCGCGTACTGGAGGCCATCCGCCTCGACTACTTCCGGAAGCTCCAGTCGCTCCCCCTCTCCTTCATTCAGGCCCGCCCCGCCGGCGACCTCGTCTCCCGCGGCCTCGCCGACACCGGCCAGCTGCAAAACACGCTCATCGTCTTCGCCAACGACGGCGTGAAGCAGCCCCTCACTCTCATCGCCGCCATCGGCTACCTCACCTGGCTCGCCTTCACGGAAAAGGGCGTGCTGCTGGTCCTCGTGTGCATCGCGCTCGTCCCGCTGTGCGTGTTCCCCGTCCGCTACGTGGGCCGCAAGGTCGTGAAACGCGCCGCCCAGGTGCAGGGCCAGCTCGGCGACGTCACCGCCCAGATTTCCGAAAACCTCGCCGCGGCCCGTGAAGTCCGCGCCTTCGGTTTGGAAAAACACGCCACCGCGCGCTTCGCCGACGCCTGCCGCGCGCTCGTCACCTCGCAGCTCAAGGTCGTGAAATACGCGCAGGCCCTCAGCCCGATCATCGAAATCATTTCCGCCTTCGGCATCTCGCTCACGCTCCTCTACACCTACCGCGAAGGCATGTCGCTGGGCATCTTCCTCTCGATCGTCACCGCCCTGTACCTCAGCTACGAACCGGTGAAAAAAGTCGGCGCGCTCAACAACGAGCTCAAGCGCGGCCTTGCCTCCCTCGACCGCATCGAACTCGTGCTCCACGCCCCCGTCGCCATCGCCGACCCCGAAACACCGCGCGACATCGGCACCGTGCGCGGTGACATCGCCTTCGACCGCGTCAGCTTCGGCTATCAAACCGGCGAGACCGTCCTCAGCGACATCTCCGTCACCATCCCGGCCGACACCATCTGCGCGCTCGTCGGCCCCAGCGGCGCCGGCAAATCCACCTTCGCCAACCTCGTCCCGCGCTTTTACGAAGCCGGCACGGGCCGCGTGTTGATCGATGGCATCGACGTGCGCGACATGCGCCTCGCCGATCTGCGCCGCAACATCGCCGTCGTCTCCCAGGAGACCGTCCTCTTCAACGACACGATCTACAACAACCTCATGCTTGGCCGCCCCGGCGCCACGCGCGAGGAGATCGAGCAGGCCGCCAAAGACGCCTTCGCCCACGACTTCATCCTCAAACTCGATGGCGGCCTCGGCTACGACACGCTCGTGGGCGAGCGCGGCGGGCGCCTCTCCGGCGGCCAGCGCCAGCGCATCGCCCTTGCCCGCGCCTTCCTGCGCAACGCGCCCATCCTCATCCTCGACGAAGCGACCTCCGCCCTCGACACCGAGAGCGAAGCCTTCATCCAGAAGGCGCTCCAGAAACTCGTCGTCGGCAAGACGGTGCTCATCATCGCGCACCGCTTCAGCACCATCCGCGACGCCTCGATGATCCTCGTCTTCGACAAGGGCTCCATCGTCGCCCAGGGCAACCACGCCACCCTCTACAGCGGCAGCGAGCTCTATCGCGGCCTCTACGACAAGCAGAGCACTGCGGCGCACGCCACCGCGAGCTAAGCCCCGCGCTTCACCAGACGCGTCTCCGGCACCGCCGCCAATACCCCTGCATGTCCGGGGGTTGGCGCATTTTTGCGTATACCCTTTTCCCTCACGTTCTGGATGATCCGTGTCGATTGGAGAACCCGGTCCTAGCTCTACCCTGGCTTCGAAATCCCGCTTCACCACATGTCGCCAAACGCGCTTATCCTGTTCCTTGGCTGCGCATTCGCCGGACTCGCATCCCTGCTGGTCTATATCAACCGCCGCCTCCATGCATCCCGGCGCAAACTGGCGATTCCCCTCACCTGTGCGACAACGGGCCTCACGCTCAGCGCCCTCATTGTCCTGGCGATCCAGTCCGAAGAGCAGACGGCAAGGAAAGCGACCTTTGCCGCCCTCGCACGGGCCCAGGGGACTGGGATCACCGCCTCCCTCGAAATCCTCCGCACACAACTCGGCGCACTGGCCACCTTCATCGAGGGCCACGAGGCGCTGACTCGCGACGAATTCAGAAAATTCGTCCGCGCCTCCAGCCGTGAGGACCTCACATACGCTTGGATCTGGGCGCCTCGTACCACGGCCTCGGGAAAAGCCAGCATCGAAGCGCGGGCCCGCGCCGACGGCCTCACGCACTTTTTCATCTTTGAGCGCGATGCGCAGCGAACACCTATTCCCGTTCAAGAGCGCGAGGTGTACTTCCCCGCATTTTACGTCGAAACCACCACCCAAGGGCAAACCTCACTCGGTCTCGATCTGGCCTCCAATCCCAACTACCAAGCCGCGATCGAGGAGAGCCTGCAGACTGGGATGTTCGCAGCGACGCCTCCGGTCCCGATCCTGAGCCTATCTGGCGCCCCTCAGGGCATGCTGGTATTTAAACCGGTTCACAAACCGAGCGTGGATGAATCGTCCATCCATGGCCTGGCCGTCCTCGTACTGAATATCGAAGCCAGCCTTATCCAAGTTCTGAAGGCCTCGGGCAACGAGGATCTCGGCTTGGAGATCGCCCTCTTTGAGCGTGCCTCCGATGGCACAAGCCCACTGCGCCGAGTCGCGGCGACCTGTTCAAGCGCCATGGCCACGCCCACGCACAGCCATGGAGTAAACCTCGAATTCCAAATGCCCTTGGATCTCTTCGGCAAGGGCTACTTGCTCGAGATCATCGCCGGACCGAAATATCTCGCAGACCACCCGCTTCAACACGGCTGGGGCGGCGCGCTCATCGGCACCCTGCTCACCGGCATCCTCACAATCAGCGCCGCCATCCTGACCAATCGCCAGGTCGTGTTGAAACACGCCGTCGAAGAGCGCACACGCCAACTGCGCGACAGCGAAGCGCACATACGCCTACTCCTCAATTCCGTCGCCGAAGGCATCTACGGCATCGACAAAGAGTGCCGCTGCACCTTCGCCAACCCCGCCTGCGCACGCCTGCTCGGCTATGCATCCCCCGACGCCCTGATCGGCCGGAATATGCATCAGCTCATCCACCACTCCGATGCCAGCGGGCAACCCATCCCGATCGAAGCCTGCACGGCCGCCAATGCGTTTCAAAACAACAAAGAGACCCGGCATGTGACCGGTGAAGTCTTCTGGCGGGCCGACGGCACCTGCATCCCGGTCGAGTACTGGGCACACGCACAGATCCAAGACGGAACTGTCTGCGGGGCTGTCGTCACCTTCTTCGACATCACTGAGCGAAAGAAGCGCGACGACGATCTGCGCAAGCTCACCCGGGCGATGGAGCAGCTCTCCGCGTCGGTAGTCATCACCGACCTCACCGGCCGCATCGAATACGTAAACCCCTGGTTCTTGAAACTCACCGGCTACTCTGCCGACGAAGCCATCGGGAACAACCCACGCATTCTCAAATCTGGAAAAACCCCGCCCGGACTATACGCGGAAATGTGGCAGACGATCAGTCGCGGCGAAATCTGGCGCGGCGAGCTGATCAACCAAAAGAAAAACGGCGAGCACTACATCGAGCACGTCGTGATCTCCCCCGTTCTCGATGAGAAGGGACGCCCGACTCACTACATCGCGCTCAAAGATAACATCACCGCCTACAAGCAGGTGAACGCCGAGCTCCAACGGCAAACCAGCCTCATCAACTCACTGCTCGATTCGATCCCAGACGCCATTTTCTTCAAAGACCCACAGGGGATCTACCGCGGCTGCAATCCCGCCTTTGCCAGCTACGTCGGCAAATCTCGCGACGAGATCATCGGGCGCACCAGCCATGACCTTTTCGACAAAGAGACCGCCGACGCCTTCTGCGCCCAGGACGAATCATTCTTTGCGGATGCCAAGCCAACCCACCACGAGGTGCGAATTACCACCCCGGACGGCCGACTCCTGCTGTTTGACACCCTCAAGACCTCCTACAGGGGCCCCGATGGATCCCTGATCGGCGTACTGGGCATCAGCCGGGACATCACCGCGCGCAAACTGGCCGAACAAACCCTCGCCGACCTCGCCCAGCGCCTTGAATATGCCATGGACGCCACGGGCGACGGTCTCTGGGACTGGGATATCCCCACCGGCGCCGTCAAACACAACGCCCGCTGGTGCACCATTCTCGGCCTCAACGAATCGCACCTCGAACACCCCATCGCCCACTTCGCCGAGCTCATACACGCCGACGATCGCGAGGCCGTCATGGCGGCCGTGCACGGCTGCACCGAGCACAATCAACCCTACGTACACCGGCACCGGATGATGCACGCCGACGGGACCATCCGCTGGGTCCTGGATCGCGGCAAGGTCGTCGCACGCGCTCCTGATGGCACGGCGCTTCGCATGGTCGGCAGCATCTCGGACATCACCGCTCAAAAGCGCAGCGAAGATGCGCTGCGCGAAAGTGAGGAGAATTTCCGAACCTTCTTCGAATCCATCGACGACATCATCTTCGCCACCCACCTGGACGGCCGGATACGCTTCGCCAACCAGGCCGCAGAGCGCAAACTCGGCTACCACCACGACGAGCTGCGCCAGATGCATGTCCTCGAGATGCATCCACCGGACAAACGTGGCGAGGCCCAGGAGATCTTCCAGGCCATGGTCCGGCACGAGCGCACCAGCTGCCCGCTTCCCCTCGCACAAAAGGACGGCACACTCCTCCCGGTCGAAACCCGCGTGTGGTCCGGCCGCTGGAACGGCACCGACTGCATCTTCGGCATCTGCAAGGATCTCAGTGCAGAGCAGGAGGCTCAACAACGCTTCGAACGGCTCTTCCGCAACAATCCCGCGCTCATGGCACTCTCCAAGCTCCCCGAGCGCACCCTCATCGACGTAAACGACGAGTTCATCCGAAAACTCGGCTACACTCGCGAGGAGGCCCTCGGCAAGACCGCCACCGGACTCAATCTCTTCGTCAACCCTGAGCAGCAGGCGTCCGTCGCCAGCCAGCTCCTCTCCCTCGGGCACGTCGCCAACGTCGAGATCCAGATGCGCGCCAAAGATGGCGCCATCATCGATGGCCTGTTCTACGGAGAGACCGTCAGCAGCCAGGGCGGGCAGTACTTCCTCTCCCTCCTCATCGACATCTCCGAGCGAAAGCAGGCCGAGCGGGAGTTGCGCGCGGCCCACGAACGCCTCGGTGAACTCAAGATCCTCGCAGAGCAGGCCAGTGCGGCAAAAAGCGAATTCCTCGCCAACATGAGCCACGAAATCCGCACTCCAATGAACGGAGTGATTGGAATGACCGGACTGCTCCTCGACACCGCCCTCGACCCCACCCAGCGACGCTACGCCGAAACCGTCCGCTCCAGCGGCCAGACTCTCCTCCAACTCATCAACGACATCCTCGACTTCTCCAAGATTGAGGCCGGCAAAATGGAGCTCGAAGCCCTCGACTTCGATCTCACCTCCCTGCTCGAGGACTTCGCCGCGATCATGGCCGTCAAAGCATCCGAAAAAGGGGTCGAGTTCATCTGCGCCGCCAACCCGGATGTTCCCTCCGCCCTTCAGGGCGATCCAGGCCGCCTCCGCCAGATCCTCACCAACCTCGCCGGCAACGCCCTCAAATTTACGAAACAAGGCGAAGTCTCCGTGCGCGTTTCCCTCGAATCGCAAACCGACGACGGCGTCCACCTCCACTTCTCCGTCAAAGATACCGGCATCGGAATCCCGCCCGACAAACTCGGCCGGCTTTTCGCAAAATTTTCCCAGGTCGACGCCTCGACCACACGCCAGTACGGCGGCACAGGCCTCGGGCTGGCCATATCCAAACAACTCGCCGAGCTGATGGACGGTTCCATCGGCGTAAACAGCGAGCCAGGCCACGGCTCGGAATTCTGGTTTACCGTCCGCCTCGGCCGGGCGTCCTCGCCCCCGAGCTCCATCCCCGACCAGAAACACCTCCGTGGACTCCCCGTGCTCGTCGTCGATGATAACGAGACCAACCGCGAGGTGCTTGCCGCCCAGCTCACCGCCTGGGGTATGGTTCCCACACAGGCGAGCGACGGCCCCTCCGCGCTCGGTGCGATGTACCAGAATCTCACCAGCGGCCCCCGGTTTAAATTCGCGCTCATCGACCTCCAGATGCCCGGCATGGATGGCGCCGCCCTGGGCCAGGCCATTCGCGCAGAGGCCCGCTTCAATGCCACCACCATGATCGTGATGCCGTCCCTCATGGCTCAAGGTGACATCGCCCGGCTCTCCGCCATCGGATTTGCCGCCACCCTCACCAAGCCCGTCCGCCAAAGCGAACTGCTCGGCACCCTCCTCCGCGTGCTCGGCGTCAACACGTCCTCCACCACCCAGCCCGCCCCCCAGACGACCCAGGCAAAAACACCGTCCCTCTCCGGACGCATTCTGCTCGCCGACGATAATACCACCAACCAACAGGTCGCCATCGGACTGCTCAGCAAACTCGGCCTGCATGTCGACGCCGTCGCCAACGGCATCGAAGCGCTCCAAGCCCTCACCGACCTGCCCTACGACCTCGTCTTGATGGACGTCCAGATGCCCGAGATGGATGGGTTCGAAGCCACCCGCCGCATCCGCGACCCCTTATCCAAGGTCAAAAAACACGACCTCCCCATCATTGCCATGACCGCGCATGCCATGGCCCATGACCACCAGCTCTGCCTCGATGCCGGCATGAATGGGTACCTCTCCAAACCCATCGACCCACGCTCGCTCGTCCAAGCGCTTCAGACATGGCTCCCGGCCCCCTCAGAGGTCCCAGCATCGCCCGTTTCCACCGTCGCCGTTGAGGCGTCCGCCCACGACCCGACCACCATCTACGATCCGGTCAGTCTACTCGCCCGCATGCTCGGCGACCAGGAGCTCCTCGAAACCGTCCTTGAGGTCTTCTTGGAAGACATGCCCAAACAAATCGACGCACTCAGCGAGTTTATAACCCAGGGCAAAACCCTGCAGGCCGGGCGCCAGGCTCACACGATCAAAGGCGCCGCCTCCAATATCAGCGCCGAGGCCCTCCGCGCCGTCGCCTCCGACATGGAAAAAGCGGGTAATGCCGACGACATCCGAGCCCTCCAGGCCCACCTCCCAATCCTCCGGCAACAGTTTGAGCTTCTTAAAAAGGCGATCCAACCATGACCTCCGCCACTCGCATGCGCATCCTCATTGCCGATGACGACCTGACATCACGGACCGTCCTCACCTCCGTCCTTCAGAAACTCGACTACGACGTCACGGCACTCCCCGACGGCCAATCCGCGTGGGAAGCCCTCCAGCAAAACGACGCCCCACGTCTGGTCATCCTCGACTGGCTCATGCCGGGCATCGATGGCGTGGAGCTCTGCCGCCGCATACGCAGCCGCGAAACAGACCAGCCGCCCTACCTCATCCTCCTCACCACGCGCGCCGAGAAAAAAGACATCTCCGAAGGCCTCAACTCCGGCGCCAACGACTACCTCACCAAGCCCTTCGACCTCTCGGAACTGCGCGCACGGCTCGCCGTCGGCGCCCGGATGATCGCCCTCCAAGACCGCCTCTTCGGCAAGATCCTCGAGCTTCGCGACGCACTCGAACAGATCAAAACCCTCCGCGGCATCGTCCCCATCTGCTCAAGCTGCAAAAAAATCCGCGACGACAAGGGCTACTGGAGCCAGGTCGAAGCCTACATCTCCCGGCACTCCGATGCCACCTTCTCGCACGGCATCTGCCCGGACTGCCTGCATCGCCTCTACCCCGAATTTGCCAACGAGCTAGACGAGCCGGAATCGCCCGGGTCCAAGCCGCCGCAGGGCTAATCGCCCACTCCGACGCTCCAGCGCCCAGCGACTTCGCGCCGTTTGCCGGGTTGCCAACTGTACCGGTCCGCCTCTCTTGTCGGCGGGCACCTATGCGCATCTCCACTCCGAAAAGAATTTTTGTCCCGCTCGCGGCGCTCTTCTTCTTCCAGTGGGGCGCCTCCGGCATGTGGAACGTCTCGTTCAGCAACGTGCTCAGGCACGCCGGGCTGGAGCGGTTCATCGCAATCGCCTTTGCGTGCAACGCCATCGCATCCTTCGTCTCTCCGCTGATCGTCGGCGCGATGGCCGACCGCGGCGTCTCGCCCATCAAGCTCCTGCGCTGGCTGTACTGGTCGGCCGGCGTGCTCCTCGGCCTGATGTTTCTCGCCATCGACCGCGGCTGGGGCGGCGGCCCGATGCTCACGCTGATGCAGATGCACTCGCTCTGTTTCAGCCCGACCACCAGCCTCGTGACCACGATCGCGCTGGCCGAGCTCCACAAGCCCTCCGCCGAGTTTGGCCCGCTGCGCACCTGGGCGACCGGCGGCTGGATCGTCGCCGGCTGGGTCGTCAGTTGGGTGCTCGTCGCCGACTCGTCGCCGCTATGCGGCTACACCGCCGCCGCCATCATCGTCGGGCTCGGTTTCGCCACCTACTTTCTGCCGGGGCTCAAGCCCGCCACCGCCGGGCGCGCCACGACGTGGACCGAGCGGCTCGGCCTCGATGCGTGGCAGTTGTTTAAACACCACGATCACCGGACGATTCTCCTCACCGCCACGCTCTTCGGCATCCCGGTCGCGGCGTTTTATCCGTTTACCCCACTCCACCTCACGGCGCTCGGTTTCGACCATCCCACGGCGACGATGACGCTCGGCCAGGCCAGCGAGGTCGCCAGTCTGCTCCTCCTGGCCACACTCACGCGCACCATCCGACTGAAATGGGTGATCCTCGCCGGCCTGGTCTTCGGCATCCTCCGCTACGCGCTCTTCTCACTCGATCAATCGGCCGCGCTGCTGTGCGGCATCGCGCTCCATGGCGCCTGCTACGCGCTCTACAACGTCACCGCGCAGATCTATCTGGCCGAGCGCGTGGACCCCGCGATGAAGGCACGCGCCCAGGCGCTCTTCGCGGTGCTCACCGGCGGCGTCAGCAACTTGTGCGGCTACCTCGCGACCGGCTGGTGGTTTCACCGAATGACCGCCGACGGCGTCACCCACTGGCCCGTTTACTGGATCGGGCTGTGTGCGACGACGGTCGCCGTCACCCTCTACTTCACCCTGTCCTACCACGGCGCCGGCACCGGTTTCTTCCGCAAGCCGGCCGTGCGCTGATCCCCCAGCCACGCCGAAGATGGGCGGCGACGAGGCTTGCGCCCGGCGGCACGCCGTTGCCTCATCGGCCCACGCTCGACATGCCGCACCGCACCCAATCCTTCAGCAAACTCGCCGAGGAGCTCATCGGCGACTTCCGCGGCATCCCGCTGGAGGAGCCGGCACGCATGAAGCGCCGGCCGACGCGCGAGTTGAAAGACCTGATTGAGGAGCTGCTGGTCAAACACCACATCGGCACCCGGTCCCCGGAAGACAGCGTGCGCGAGAAGTGGGCGGAGTTCGTCGGCCCGGCAAACGCCAGCTATTCGCACGTGGCCAACATCGACCCGCGTGGCCGCCTGCTCATCCTCGCCTCGCACTCCATCGTCCGCAGTGAGCTCGGGCTGCACAAGGCCACTCTCCTCGCCAAGATCCGCCAGCTACCCGGCTGCGGCCATGTGCGCGAGTTGTTGATCCGCGCGGGCTAGCGCACGCGCCAACTTTACGCTTGCGCCCTCCCGCGCCGCCACGGATTGTCCCGGCCTTGCGTTAGTAGGCATCCGCTGGTCGCGGGTACCTACCATGTTTGGTCCGGGCTTCGGCCCGGATTAGAACGGTGACTCTGGCGATTGCCGCAATCCCGCGGTAAAAACTGGTGTCACGGGACTTACCTCCCCTACAGACGTGTTAACTCAACCAACCATCATGTCCGCTCCTGTTAAATCCGAAATCATCACCCAGTTCAAAACGCACGAAGCCGATACCGGTTCGAGCGAAGTCCAGATCGCGCTGCTCACGGCCCGGATCAATCACTTGACCGACCACCTCCGCGAACACCGCAAGGACTTCCACTCCCGCCGCGGCCTCCTGCAGATGGCTTCCCGCCGTCGCAAGCTGCTTGATTACCTCAAGCGCGAAGATCTCAACAAGTACAACGAGATCCTCCAGAAGCTTAGCCTCCGCAAGTAATCCTTTGCCAACGGGCGATCGGCCGATCCGATCGCCCGTTGTCGTCTTAACCGACGAAACTCGCCACCAGTCACGGGACATTTCTGCCTGCCGCTCCGGCCACGCCGGGGAGCCACACAGAAATCTCTCGAGTCTGAACGAGAGACAAAGCCCAAACCCACCGGCCTGCGCGCCGACCCGGGTGGTTACTTTTTCCAACGCACGTCCTGCATCCCGCCGGACCTCCGCGTTATCCGGCCTCCCCTTGAGGCCACCTCGCCGCGCCTTACTTTTTGCGCGCGGCCAAACCCCGCCGCCCTCGCGCGGCTTGTCCGAACCCAACCGAAATACGTCATATATGAATCAGAAGCACTCAGTCAGCGTCCCGGAATACGGGATTCAGTTCTCCACCGGCTCCCTCGCCAAGTTCGCCAACGGCGCCGTCGTCGTCACCGTCGGTGAGACCAACGTCATGGTCACCGCCACCGTCGCCGCCACCATGAAGCCCGGTCAGGATTTCTTCCCCCTCACCGTCGATTACCGTGAGAAATACGCCGCCGCCGGCCGTTTCCCGGGTGGCTACTTCAAGCGCGAAGGCCGTCCTTCCGAAAAGGAAATCCTCACCTCCCGCCTCTGCGACCGTCCCTGCCGCCCGCTCTTCCCCGAGGGCTTCCTCAATGAAGTCCAGATCATCGGCCAGCTCCTCTCGGCCGACCTGAAGAACGAAGCCGACATCCCGATGGTCAACGGCGCCAGCGCCGCCCTCGCCATCTCGGACATCCCGTGGGCTGGCCCCATCGCCGCCGTCCGCGTCGCCCAGATCGACGGCCAGTTCGTCGCCAACCCGACCATCGAGCAGATGTTCCAATCCACGCTCGACCTCATCTACGTCGGCAACGAGAAGGACATGCTCATGATCGAAGGCAGCGCCGACCAGCTGCCCGAAGAGCGCTTCATCGAGGCCCTCGACTTCGCCCACAAGGCCATCCAGCCGATCATCAAGGCCATCAAGGAGCTCGTCGCCATCGCCGGTAAGCCCAAGGCCACCTTCCCGCTCGTCGGCGCCACCCCCGAGGCCCGCGCCATCATCGAGCGCATCGTCCCCGCCGAGCGCATCGCCGAAGCCATCTTCGGCAAGGAAAAGGCCGCCCGCGGCAACGCCGTGAAGCTCCTCAAGGAAGAAGCCAAGGCCGCCCTCACCGCCGAGCTCGGCGAAGGCAAGTTCTCCGATGTCGACCTCAACG